>JAMWDC010000013.1:13543-14074 GCA_023819025.1 Candidatus Omnitrophota bacterium
GACTTGGAGGCGTGACTACTTTCTTTCGAATGCACCGGCCGAAACTTCTCTTCCAGAATTGGGTCGTGTTGTAAAAGCAGAACATCGAATCGAAGATTCGCTGAAACGTGCCAAAAGCGAGGCGGGACTTGCAGACTATGAAGTAAGAACCTGGAGGGGTTGGTATCACCATCAAGCGCTTTCTTTGATTGCCCTTTGGTTTCTCATTCAAGAAGCGCTTCGCGGCAGAAAGTGGACGCCCGCCATCACTGTTCCTCAAATAAGAGAAGGCCTTGCCGCGATTTTCCACAGAGCCCAGACGGGAGGAGGTATCGAACACATTCGACGTGAACGAATGCTGAGACTTCAACGCAATGAACTGGCTCGATTTTATCATTGGAAACAACTTAACCTCTTGGCACCATTAAGGATTTATTCATGACTTCGAAGTGCGACAGTAAAACTAGGCAGCCAGATGGTAATGCATCAGTGATTCCTCGGGCTTGCCGAGTTCTGAATTAAGATGCCTAGAAAGATTATGGGTCATGACTT
>JAMWDC010000014.1 GCA_023819025.1 Candidatus Omnitrophota bacterium
CTTCGAATTTTGATCCGGATCAAATTACGATGGGACGTAGTGAAAACCTATTGGCCCCGCCTGACTTGTATAAGGCTACAGTCCCGACCGAATTAGGATATGTCAGCGAGCGTTATCAAGGTAAAAGCTTAAAAACTATTATTTATTTGCAGGATGCGCACGCCATTCCTGCTGCTCAAGTGTCACTTCGGCGGCTGGTGGAATATTTTCAGGCGGCATACGGTGTTCGCACAGTTGCCTTGGAAGGTGCTGAAGGGAAACTTGATCCAACTCTTTTTCGTACGTTTCCCGATTCCCATCGGTTGAGCAAAGTCTTTGAGGATTATCTGAATCGAGGGGAATTGGCGGGCGGAGCGGTTGCAAGCGTCCTCAGTCGGCACGAGGCGACCTATCTTGGGATCGAAGATTGGAAACTTTATGAGAAGGGGATTCGGACTTTTCTGGAGGCCTTGAAAAGGCAGCCCGAGTTTTTCAAAGAGATCGATCGTCTGTCGGAAAATCTCCGGCACCTGAAGAAAAAATATTATTCCACAAAAGCCGCAGAGCTTGATTCCCGAGTGAGGGCATGGGATGAGAAACCTGAGAATCTCGCCGGCCTTTTAAACTTTTTGACTTCGATTCGGAATTTGGATGTGTCTTCGTACCCCCGTCTTGCCGCCGTTTATGAGGGGCTCCGGAATGAAACGGTCGAGAGCCCGCAGGATTTGGACCGTGAAATTTCAAAACTTGTGCGAAAACTCCAGGCAAAGATGGCGGATGATCAACGAATCCGAGAGTTGAATGCAAAATTACAAGCCTGGCAGACCAATACTCTTTCACGCGGCGCCTTTGCGGCCTACCTTTCAAGACTCGTCCCATCAAGAAAAATTTCAGCACGTTTGAATAGAATCATCCGGATTCAATCCTCGCTCGACCAGACCCGCGGGAAGATTTTTTTTGACGAACTGAGCCGCTATATCCGTGCCATCCAACATACCGTCTTTGTCTCAGATCAGGAACGGGCACTGGAAAATATCAGCCGCCGGCTCACGGGTCTTCGTAAACTTGCGAGTTTTCAGTTGAGTTACGGGGATTGGAAGGACTTGAGTGCCGGTGTGGAGATGTCAAGCCGCGATTCTGACATTTTAGCGCTTGAGAAATCCCTCCAGTCATTTTCTTCCCGCCTGGATTCGGATTACAAGAGTTTCCGGCTCTTTTATGAAACGGCCTTGGAGAGAGACGAAGTATTTTCCAGGGAAATCGAGAGTTTACTGAAAGAAAATCATCGCAACTCACTGATGCTTGTGACAGGCGGATTTCATACGGATCGGTTGCTCGAAGACTTCAAGCAAAAAGGTTTTTCGGTTCTCTTGATTTCCCCTCGGATGGATCAGGTGCCGTCGACAAACTCTTACCTCGATTATATGCGGGGAGATGTTTCGTGGCGGGACTATTTCAAGCCGGTTCGTGGAAAGGTGAATTTGTTTGAGGCCTTCAGCCGTGCGACGGTCGATCGATTAACAAAAACAGTGGACGCTCGAGGGTGGAAGATGGAAGGAAACCAAAACCCAAAATACTCCTTCGACCTTCCACCTTCTGCCTTCGACCTTCTTAAACCTTGGCGCGATCAAGTGATCCGTTACTTGGCTTTGCGGGGGCGGCTCCAAGAGGCATCGAAATATACGCGTTTTGTTGAAAATGCCGCACGCGGGAATGATTCCAAAAGTGTTGAATCACTAAAATTGGCATGGTCAGCCAAACTCGAAAGGTTTATTGCGGGTTTACGTCTTCTGGAAGAACAAAATCAAATCACAGAAGCCAATATTTCTAGACTTCTAAGCCGGCATGCAAATCAATTCCCCGTTGCTGTCGGTTCTTTTGTTCCCGGAACAGAGATCGCGTTTCCCTCCCGTTGGAGGACGAGGGATCACAAACGCGATACGCCGACGAGGTATTCCCTGTTTCAACTCGGCAGGGAAAGGTCAAAGTCCATCCGCCTTCGCGGGGAACCCCGGCCATGGCCGCAGAGCACCATATCCTCCCGCGTCACGGCAACAATGCTGCGAGTGAAGCCCCGGTCTGAGGTCAGGAGTCTATCGGAAGAGGAAGAAGTACTCGAGATGCGGCGTTATCTTACCCAAAATATCAGCAGGCGTGCCGAGGAAAATTCAGTAGCCCTTGAAATTCGTCATGCCGTCGAGGCAGGTTTGGAGCCGTTTGTTGAGACCATGAACCGTTTAAGAATCGAAGCACGGAATGCCGGCATGATGCCCGGTGTTTTGAATATTATGCTTTACGAGGCCACACGCGACCACGAGAGCCTCAGACGCAGGATATCCATGTATTATGAAGCCCTTAGGTTACAACATGAAGAGAATCCCAACAACTTTCAGGCCGAAGAGGCTTTCGGGGCCCTGCGTTTTCTCGGTGTCGGGGACATTATGACTGCTTCCCCGGAGTCGCGGGATGCCAAAGCTGGCGGTATGGCGGATGTGATCGCGGAACTGCCTCCGGCTTTGGTCGAAGCTGGAGGGAGTGTAACGGTGGTGACCTTTGCATATCAGGATGAGCAGACCGGGGAGCGCGGTCAAAATGGCAAACATCCTTCCCTTACGGCATTGATTCAGCAACGGGGTTTGAAACTTGAAGAAAGACCGATCGTCGTTCACGTAGGTCCGACACGGAACGCCCGAACCGGTCAATATCTTCCGCCTCGAGAGCCGAATATTACGGCAAGGGTTTACACTCAACGAGAAGGTGATTTAATGCATATCTATCTGGATTCTCCCCCGAAGACGCGGGTGCTCTATCCGGCCGGGCTCAGCGAAGAGGATCGGATTGAATTAATGCTCCTTCTTTCCCGAGGCACACTCGAATACGCGCGTGGTTATGGTTTGTATCCCCATTTTATTTTCGCCAATGACTGGGTTGCAGGTTTGATACCGATCTATCGGCGGGTCGATGCCTTCGATACTTCTTACCGGACGGATCCTCACTTCGGGATGACCCAGACCATTGCAGCAGGGCATAATCTGGGGGATGCCTATCAGATGCGGCTTTATACGGTAGCCAGAGGAATCGATCTTTTCCCCAAGCTTTTGATCTCGGGTGAGCATTATTTTGGTTTAGCCGATCGAAGGGATATATCTCGAATGAACATCGTTCAGGCGAACTTTTTCCATGCGAATGCAATTCAGGTGGTGAGCCCGAATTATCTTTTGGAGAATTTGCAGTCGGGGAGCGCCAGTCGGATGGACTGGCTTTTAAGGGAACGGGCAACGCATGCCTACGGGATCAGTAACGCCATTGATATGAACAAATGGAGGAGATTCTACGACGCCTTTGGGAGGCAACTCTTGGGACTTTCGGATTTTGAGGGCACGGAGGAGAGTTTCATTGCGGAATACGTCAACAATTTGCCCGCGTATAAAGCTGCGGCTCAGCAGTGGCTTCAGACTTCGTACAGCCGTCCTGGGGAGAAATATTTTGGCACGTTGTCCGTTAATCCGTCGATGCGTGTCGTTTCCTTTATCGGCCGTCAGGCGGAACAAAAGGGCATTGAATTATTCATCAACGGAATCCAACGTATTCTGGACACGGAAGAGGATGTCCAAATACTTTTGGCCGGATCGGTGCCTGATACCGAAGAAGGGAGTCCTGAAGACAGATACCGAAAAGCGATGATACGATTAGCACAAGATGAAAAATATCGCGGCCGTTTTGTTTTTCATCCAGAATTTATTAAGCCGGAACAGGTTTATCTCGCCATTGACGTTTATTTAATGCCGTCCAAAGACGAACCCGGAGGAATTGCACAACTTTTTGCCCTCCTGGCCGGTGCTGCGGTTATCGGAAGATCCGTCGGCGGTATTGCCAATACAGTCCGACCCTTTATGGTCCATTCCTTAGTCGGCGATGGATTTCTGTTTGTTCCGTTCGAAGAAGATGCGTTTGTGGAGACAGCTCTCCATGGTATCCGGATTCTTCGGCATGAAGGTTATCGCAGGGCCATTATTCGCAACGCCGCTCAGGCGGACAATTCCTGGGAAAGCCGGGTTCCTTACTACATTGCCATGTTACAAAATGAGGCAGGTGTTTTGAATTACGATTATCCTCACCTTGTCCAGACACGCGAGCTCCTCAGGGAGATCCAGCCTCACCTTGTCCGTTCTGAGTCGCGGGATGAAACATCGGGTGAAATTGCCAAACCGGAGCAACTGGCCGAGGAGGACATCCGAATTGTCGTGGAACGGGCAAATGCGAATAAACGCCAAGCATGGGATCTTCTTGAACAGCGAGGTGTTACGGACGAATTGTTCCGTGCATTTTATTGGACAGCTGTCGAAGGTTTTATCCCTCCGATTTATTTGGGCAGAAAAGATATGCAACCCGGCATTTTAGCCGATCACATGCAGAAGGTTTATCAGGTCTATCAGAATTATTTGTCCGGAACGTCGGATATCGTTGTCGATTTAAACAATCCTGAATGGCATACCCCGGAGGGAAAAGTCATATCTCTGCCCTATACCGAACTTATTTGCGTTGCCCTCGACCGGTACGGGCTTGATGTCGACGTTTCCGCACCGTTGGCCAGGATCGGAGGAAATATCCAGGGGACCTATACAATTTACCTTCCACATCCTGCCGATCCCAGGAAGAAAATTGCGATCTTGGTTCGTGAAGTTGTGATTGATAAGGCGCCCATTGATTCCTCCGAGTTTGAACGTATCCAATCGACCATCGAGGCCTCCCAAAAGGCGGTGACGGTTCAACACGAGGAGAAGAAATTTGAACGACAACCAAATAGACGAGGTATCTTTCGAGGAAAAGCCGCGGTTCTCAGAGAATTTGCCGGCGGTATTAAGGATGTGGCTTATGATATTTATGCCGGATTGGATGACTCCTTGCAGGAGGGCGAGAAGGCACGGCGGCGCGCCCAACTGAAACAGGAGGATACGGAACAATTCAACCAAACTCTTGATACGATTGTCGAACAGATCAAGGCCATGCCCGGAATTTTTCATATCACGGGAGAAAATCCCCACAAGACAGCGAATGATGTGGTTCGTTTTATTGAAGAACTGAGAAGGGAAATATTGGCGGCCGGAGATATGCCAGCGATGATTCGTGGAGCCCGCCCTTGCCAGGCAAGCGCCTTGAGCCGGTTTCTCGATTTGATGTCGGAACGGATCCGGATAAAACGGGGCGTCCCGATGGTC
Source organism: Candidatus Omnitrophota bacterium (assembly GCA_023819025.1). Classification (GTDB taxonomy): domain Bacteria; phylum Omnitrophota; class Omnitrophia; order Omnitrophales; family Aquincolibacteriaceae; genus JAMWDC01. The sequence goes on from JAMWDC010000014.1 coordinate 5,199, forward strand.
TTGATTGCTTCGTCTGCGAAGAAGAAGCCTGCGGATAAAAAGATGTCCGTGGCGGGTGAAATTGAAAGTCGAATCAACCAAGAATTGAGAGATAAATATAAAATTGGCAGGATTTGGCCGATATTTGTCGAACTCGAAGTGGACCATTTTGAGCAAGCATTCGAAGCGGTATTAAGTAAACTCCGTTTGAATGCAACGGGTGCCATGAAAGCCATTCTTGAAGCCATCGATCTACCGGAGATCGGTATCCGGGCCGAGATCATTAAAAAAATCAGAAACGATAATATGGATGCCGAGACGGCTATTTTGGATGTTATTGTGAGTTATCTGGAAGATATGAAAGCGGCAGAAACGGGGAGAATGCCCAGCGAGTATTTCGAGGCCTTGTCGGCTAATGCCAGGGATTTCGAAATGATTTTTACCCGCGTCTATCAAATGCTGCACGGCAAAGAGGTCGTGAAAGGCGAAATCATGTTTCATGAAGCGGTGGGGCCAACGGTTCTTTTTGCGCACAGAATGAATGTGTTGGATGCGATGGACATTGTTGAGGGCTTCCCGAACGTAAAAACAATTGTTGTGGATCAATCGACTACCGGGGCGCATTGGGCCCAGTGGATTGCCAATAAAGATATCCGGGTGGTAGCTCTGAAAAAGAATTCCCTGGGCGGAATTTACGGGGAAAATCTGATAGGTTTGGATGTGGTGGTGGACGGAAATCGGGGTGTGGTTATTACGAACCCCACCCACCAGACGTCTGCTCTTTATAGCGAGGCCGCTGAGATTGAAGAAGCCTACGAACGCGTTGCTAAGAAGCACGTCGCGGACGAGGTCCAGACGGAATTCGGCAGGCGGTTTGAGATTTATGCGACAGCCGATACGCCGCGCGAAACCGAGATAGCCGTCGAAAACTCAGCCGAAGGCAACGGACTGGTCCGAACGGAATACTTGTTTTGCGGAAATATCTTGGAAGCCTATTTGGAAAGTTTTGAAGCTTATCGTAAAAATAAGTCGCCGGAAAATGAAGAACGTTTGACTGAAAATCAGACAAAGCTGATCGAGTATTTCAAAGAATGCTTTCTTGAAATTGCGCAAAACGCCCGCGGGCGTCCGGTCCGGATCCGGATGTTTGATGTCCAACCGGATAAGGAATTCGGACTGCCTCAGCCTAAGAACCGTAAGTATTACGGTCCGGCTTATTACCGTTACCGCAGGGACCTTCTCGAAATTGAAGTCACGGGGGCCTTACTGGCACAGGCCGAATTGAGAGAAGGCGAGATTCAAATTCTTTTTCCCTTGTTCCGGTCGCCGGCCGATCTGAGAGCATATTTAAAAAATAGACCCAATTTAAAGGGGCTGTCGGGCAAACTTCAGGGGAGACTGAACACGCAGGCACGATTTGACATCCTTTTCATGAATAATGCCTTGAATAACGCGATCGAGAAGGTCCAGTCGTGGCAGCGGTGGGGTGCGGATCAGAAGTTAAGGATTCGGCAAGTCAAACGTGGTTTGATGATCGAAACACAGGAGGCCATTAATATTCTGCCTTTTATTTTAAGCCAGATGGATATCATCAGTTTTGGGACAACGGATTTGGTGATCAGCTTGAATCGGACAAAGCCCGATATTTCCCGGGACGAACCGAAGTACGCAGACCTATTCGATGAACTAAGTCCCGAGTTTATCCTCGCCGTTCGTGAAGTCCTCGGACAAGTCAGTGCGGCGAATGCCTCTTATCAACGAACGGGTGCTGATCGGGTGATCTCCGTATCTTTTTGCGGTATCCTTGCAAATCTGGATGCCCTTTCGTTGCTTTTGGCCCGAATTGTGCCGGAAAATGTACCATTTCAAATCATCCGCCCGCCGGGACAAATTGCCTCAGCTAAGCATTTTATTCGCCATATTCGCTGGGGGGATACTGATTTTGTCGATCGGTTGGACGAAAAAGGGTTTGAGCTTCAGGCCGCGATTCAACAGAAAGTCGATGAAATCCACGTCCGGATGAGAAGAGCTCCGGAGGTTGAGGAAATGCGTGAAGTCATTCGGAAAGAAAAAGAAGATGAAGCGGGACGCCTTGCGCAAGTTGTAGAGGAATTCAGGGAGCCATTGCTTACAGAAGAAGTTGATGTTGAGGGAGTCCGGGAGCCGGATGCTCAACTTGAAGAACAAGACCAACTGCGACCGGGGCAAATACGTCAAGAGAGAACATACACGATAAATGGCCCTGAGGGGTGTCACCTTCGTCCCGCGGTTGCGATTGCGAAACGGATTCTCATTCCATTGAAAGATCGCGTATCCGTTTTTCTACGCCCGCGTGATGAAGTTGAGAAATATGAAGTGACGGACGCTTTGAAGATTGTCAGTTTGGCGATGCATGAAAGAGATCGGGTGGCTGTGGAAATGGTCGGATCGCCAGAGGATGTTGAAGCGGCATTTCGAGCCCTTGAGGATATTCATCTGGTCCGTAACGATCAAGAGGTTCCGGATGAATATGTTTTTGTTCCTGTGCCGCCGGCTGTACGGTCTGAGGTGAGAAAAACTTTAGTGGATGTGCGGATTGCGGAAAAGATCATTCAAAGTCTTCTGGGAATTAGGACGCCGTCACCGAGCGAATTCCGGTCTTTTACGCAACTCGTCAAACGCCAGAAGGTTCAGGGCATTGAGCCGATTCTGTGGAGGAGTTTAAAGGGCTGCTTCGAGGAATTAAGGTCCGAGAAATTGTGGGGATATTTGGCCCATGCCTATGAGGCGCTCGGCCGGTTTAAAGCGGCACATCCGGATTTCGACCGTAAACTTGGAGAATTGAATCATAAGATTATCGATCAAACGCGCCGTCAAATTCACACATTCCTCCAGAAACGGAGTGATTTCTTCCAAACTTCCCGACACGATCAAGGATTGAATTTCTCATTTGCCTTCGCAGTCCCTGAGGATTCGGCTTCGAAAATCTTAAGACCGCTGCTTCGTTATATTCGGATGGTGAAGGCCATTAAAGATGAAAATCCCTCCCAAGACGTTCAAGGCAATATCCGTATTCTTGTGACCGCCCGGATGGCGGGAAATCCGAAATACCGGGAATTTTTCAAAGAGATTGGCCGATCCGGCGTGGCGAAGGCCATTGCCATAGATACGTCCCTATCGGCCCAGAAGGTCGAGATGTATTTGCGGGATCATAAGAATGCGATGGTTTACGGCCTTTCGGAATTTCCAGTATCCCTGAATCTTTCGGACGATTACCGCAACCGGATCGTGGAGTCGGATGTTCCTTTGGAGGCAGTCCTGCCTGTGGCCATGATGCTGACACATCGCCTATCTCAGGTTTCGATGGTTGCTGCTGCTCTACTTGAAAAAGTGCCGGATATCCTGCCTGGAGTCGTCCAATTTGACGGTCATTCGCTAAGGATCAGCCATTTGGCTCTTGAGTTCGTTTACGACGCCCAAGTGCGCGAGCTCTTCGCCAAGATGGCGTAATCCTAATGTTTTATGATATAATCCGGCCCATTATGCGGATTGAAAAGCCAAAGGAATCACGTCCGGTTTCCCGGTTTCTCCTCGTGGTCTTGCTTGTGATCGTGATCCTTGCCTTATACGGATACTATCAAGGGAAACTGGTTCAGCCAGCCTTGCCATTCCAAGTGCAGAATTTTATTGGAAAGGTCCAAATTTATTCGGAGGTCGAAAAAGCATGGCGCCAAGCCAACCGGGGACAAAAAGTCGAGCCACATGAGACCATCAGCACGGGGCCCGGAAGCGAGATTGATTTGTTTTCTCCGAATCAAATCCTGCGTGTTCGTATCAAGGAAAATTCCTTGGTTGAACTTGCCGGGACTAAATTTCTTGCCTCACAACCGCTGTATCGGTTGAATCTTATGAAAGGACAACTTCTCGGTTCCACGGCGCAAGAATTGGAAGGAGGGCAGGTGGAGGTTTCGGTGCCTCATCTGACGGTAGAGACCTCCAACGGATCTTTTTTAGCGGACGCCGGTCGTGACAATCAAAACGGGTGGATCGGTATTTTACGGGGCCATGCCCGGGTCAAGTCCATCCTGCCGTGGAAGTCAACGGTAATTCGCGAACTCCAAAAAGTCGGCATGGAGAAAGGCCTCGTGGTGACAGGCCCGGTTCCTGTTTCCCGCACGGATTGGGACCGTATGAAGGAGTCCTACGAACTGATTCAAAAAAGCGCTTTGGTCGAAGCCATGCAAATGGATTTATCCAAAGAGGCGGGTAATTTATTCGATTATGTCTTTGATCACGGGACCTTTTATACCTCCGAGTTTGGGTATTGTATTCGGGATTTTGTGAAAGATCCAGTTACAGACAAGGTCTATTTAAGAACCGAATACGATGTCTTTCCGACCGGATCCTATGTCGGGGTGTATTTCAAGACCCGTGATCTCGATGTCTCGAAATTTCAGGCCCTCAAGATCGACGTTCGCAGGACCCCAGATGCAGGGTATCCTCAGAGTGCAAAGATCGAATTAAAATCCAAAAGCGGTATTGTGCGTACTTTTGCCATCAAAATGTTTCGTCCCAAATGGGAAACCGTCCAGTTCCCTTTGCGCTTTCGCGAATCAACTATGATCCATGAATTCACGCTTGTGTTTTTTAACAATCGGGTGGGGGAGTATAAGAAGGGAACCGTCGAGTTCCGGAACTTTACTTTAGTTCCCAAAGATACACCCCAGACAACCGATCGGGCGGTCCAAGAGGTTTAGCGTTGAAGGAACAAATTTCCCAGCTTCATTATCGGCTCGATTCCCTCAAAAAGAAGCTCCAAGAGATAAGGGGGTATCTTTGACCTCGAATCCTTAGAGAAAGAGGTCGATATCCTGAATCATCGAATGGCCCAGTCCGGTTTCTGGGATCGTCCTCAAGAAGCCCAAGAAACCATCGACCGTTTGAAGTCCCTCAAAAAGATTGTGGATCCTTGGCAGGAGGCGTCCAAAAAGGTTTCCGAGATGGACGATCTTTTAGGTCTCCTGGATGAACATCAGGAAGAGTCTTTTCAGGAGATGCAGACCGAGATGGTCCGGATTGAGCGCGATGTCGAGGCACTCGAGTTCCAGCGTCTGTTGTCCGATTCGCTTGACAGCCATGACGCGATCGTCAGTATCAATGCCGGAGCCGGAGGCACGGAATCCTGCGACTGGGTTGCGATGTTGTTGAGGATGTTTATGCGGTGGGCGGAGAAACATCATTACGCCGTCCATAGTGTGGATTTGCTCGCGGGCGAAGAGGCTGGGATCAAGAACACCACGTTCATTGTTGAAGGGTCCTATGCCTACGGATACCTGAAAGCAGAAACTGGAGTTCACCGTCTTGTCCGGATTTCCCCCTTTGATGCCAACAAGAGGCGGCATACTTCCTTTGCTTCGGTGGATGTCATTGCCGATGTTGAGGACGTGCCCGAAATCCAAATTAAAGATTCCGAGCTGAGGATCGATACCTTCCGAGCCGGCGGTGCCGGAGGACAACACGTGAACAAAACTTCGAGTGCGGTCCGCATTACTCATCTTCCCACGGGCATTGTGGCGCAATGTCAGAATGAGCGGTCCCAGCATCAAAATAAACAAATGGCCATGAAGATCTTGAAGGCTCGGCTTTATGAACGGTACCGTAAGGAAAGAGAGGAAGAGTTAAAATCAAGGTACGGCGAGAAAAAAGAAATCGCCTGGGGGTCCCAGATCCGTTCCTATGTCTTTCATCCTTATACGTTGGTCAAAGATCATCGCACCAATGTCGAAACCTCAAACGGACAGGCGGTGTTGGACGGCGATTTGGATGATTTCATTTTTGCTTATCTCAAGCAATCGGCGAGACAGATGGGGCGGAAATCGTTATGATTCAATTAATTCTGCAAAAAATTTTCGGCACGCAGAATACCCGGCTGCTCAATCGCCTTTGGCCGTTCGTAGGCCAAGTCAATGCCCTGGAGCCGGAAATCGGGAAGTTGACGGACGGTGAATTACGGGCCAAGACAGATGAATTTAAAAAACGCCTTGCCGACGGCCAGACCCTTGACCAAGTTCTTCCCGAGGCATTCGCCTGTGTGCGTGAAGCCTCGAAACGGACGACCAAGATGCGGCATTTTGATGTCCAAATCCTTGGCGGTGTGGTGCTTCATCAAGGCAAAATCGCTGAAATGGCCACCGGCGAAGGCAAAACCCTTGTGGCTACGCTTCCTATTTATTTAAATGCGCTATTGGGCAAAGGGGTTCATTTGGTGACGGTCAATGATTATTTGGCCCGCCGCGACCGGAATTGGATGGGGCCAATTTATGAGCTCTTGGGCCTCTCGGTCGGTGTGATTCAACATGATATGCCTTCCGAGGAACGGAGGGCAGCTTATGCGGCGGATATTACCTACGGGACGAACAACGAATTCGGTTTCGATTATCTCCGGGACAACATGGTCAATCATTTGGATCAGCGCGTACAGCGCGGCCTCCACTACGCCATTGTCGACGAGGTGGATTCCATCTTGATCGATGAGGCGCGCACACCGCTCATCATCTCCGGTCCCGCGGAGGAGTCGACAGACAAATATTATAAGATTGACCGCATTATCCCGCACCTTCAAGCCGAGGTCGATTACAAAACGGATGAAAAGGCGCATACCGTCGCGTTGACCGAGGACGGGATCCGGCATTGTGAAAAACTTTTGGCGATTGATAATCTCTATGAAAATACCCAGATCGATTTGATCCATCATATCAATCAGGCCCTTAAGGCCCATGTGTTGTTTAAGCGTGATGAAGAATACGTGGTCAAAGACGACCAGGTTGTCATTGTCGATGAGTTCACGGGACGTCTGATGCCGGGCCGGAGATTTTCCGACGGTCTCCATCAAGCGCTGGAGGCGAAGGAAGGTGTGACGATCGAAAGAGAGAATCAGACGCTTGCTACGATTACATTTCAGAATTATTTCCGCATGTATAAAAAACTTGCAGGCATGACCGGTACGGCTGCTACGGAAGCGGTTGAGTTCTATAAAATTTATAAACTGGATGTGGCCGTGATTCCGACCAATAAACCGTGTGTCCGGTCCGATCATCCAGACTGCATTTACCGGACGGAGCGGGAGAAGTTCAACGCGGTGGTCGAAGAAATTATCGAGGAACATAAGAAGGGCAGACCCTGCCTGGTGGGGACCATCTCCATTGAAAAATCCGAGAAGTTAAGTCAAATGCTCAAGCGGCGGAATATGGCCCATACGGTGCTCAATGCCAAATACCATGAAAAAGAAGCGGAGATTATCGCGCAGGCCGGACAAGAAGGCGCGATTACCATTGCGACGAATATGGCCGGCCGCGGCACGGACATCGTCCTTGGGCCTGGGATCGCCCAAAAGGGTGGACTTGCAGTCATCGGTACCGAGCGACACGAGGCCCGGCGGATTGATAATCAGCTGCGGGGCCGTTCCGGACGTCAGGGGGATCCCGGTTCGTCCAAATTTTTTATTTCTTTGGAAGATGATCTTATGCGCATTTTCGGTTCGGACCGGATATCCGGCATCATGGAAAAATTGGGGATGCAGGAAGGAGAGGTGATTCAGCATCCGCTGGTGACAAAATCCATCGAAACAGCCCAAAGGCGTGTGGAAAGCCGCAATTTTGAAATCCGCAAACATCTCCTCGAGTACGACGATGTGATGAACCGGCAGCGTGAAATTATTTACTCCGAACGGGACAGGATCCTGAAGGGAGAAAATCTCAGAGAACATATTTCCGAGATGATTGAAGACGTGGTGGAGGGGATGCTGGCCACTTATGTTCATCCGGATGTCCGGGAAGAGGACAAAGATTATGTCGGCCTCGCAAACGCGCTTCGCGGCCGATTCGGGTCAGACTTCAAGGGGCTCATCGACGAAAATCAAAATGATTTGGATTCGCTTCGGGACGCGATCCTCGGGAAGATTAAGGAACATTATGCGTTCCGCGAACGGCATTTTGGGACCGAGCGCATGCGTTTTCTCGAAAGTTACATTCTGCTCCAGGTCATGGATTCCAAGTGGAAAGACCATTTGCACAGCTTGGATGATTTGAAGGAAGGGATCGGTCTTCGGGCTTACGGTCAGCGGGATCCTCTGGTGGAATACAAACGGGAGGCGTTCGATCTCTTCGACGCCATGATCCAGGGGATCAAGGAAGAAGCCATCGAGTTCTTGTTCCGTATCCAGGTTGTCCGGGAACAGAGAATGGCGAATGTCCTCGAAGGGCCGACTGCCCAGTTTCTCCATCCGGAATCCGGTGGAATGGCGGATGTGGCCGCATCCAAACCCAAAAGGTCGATGCGGGAAGCGGCTGTTTCGCGCAATGTTCAACCTTTCGATGAATCTTCGGATTATTTTGAACCATCCGCAGCCTCGAACGAGAAAACGGAAACGATCCGGCGCCAGGAACCCAAGGTGGGTCGTAATGATCCGTGCCCCTGCGGCAGCGGAAAAAAATATAAAAAGTGCCATGGTGGAAGTGCCTTGTAACGATAGCGGAATCCATCATGACTAACGCCTGCCAACAGCCCGGTTCGGTTTTTAAGAGTCATTCCTTACTTCTTGCTTTTACCTCCGGCATTCTCCTTGTTTTGTGTTTTCCCCGGTTTTCACTAGGTTTCGTTGCCTGGTTTGCTTTAGTCCCTCTACTTTTGGCCGTCTATGATTCACCTGCGCGTGCTCACGCCCTTTTTCGGGGAGGGATCACCGGAATCCTCTTTTTCGGTTTTTCTCTCCATTGGCTGACTTACGTGACGACCTTTGGCTGGTTTTTTATGACTTTTTTTGAGTCCTCTTTCTTGATGCTCTTTTCTTGGATGATTTATGAAGGCAGGGGACTTAAGAATCCTTACCTTCAAAGTATTTGGGTCGGATTTGC
>JAMWDC010000015.1:0-3838 GCA_023819025.1 Candidatus Omnitrophota bacterium
TTCTGGACTTCGTAGATTTCCGGCGGCCGGAGTTCATGCGCGGGAGTATTATAATTTAAGAATTAATGACAGACACCTATATTTACTCAGTTTATCCAAGAATATTTGCCTTGGAGTGAAGTTTCTTTTATACTAGCCCGGCATAGGATTCTGAAAATTGAGTCTTTGGGTTAGGAGAGAACCAGTATGGCAATGATTTTAAAAAAGGTCGAACGCCCCAGGGAACTTAAGTGGTACCAGGCGAGCTCCATGCTTTATGGGGACTGGGGTACGAGTAAGGCCTATGTGCTTGGAATCGCCTTTGCCTTGGCGGGCCACGGATCCTGGGCCCTCCTCGGATTGATGTCGCTTTTAACCGCACTGGTCGGATTTTGTTATACGATTATCTGTCGCATCTATCCTGACGGCGGCGGCGTTTATTCCTCGGTCAAGAGCCGCTCTCCCTTGTTGGCGGTGGTTGGGGCGTTATTGCTTATGGCCAATTATGTCGTGACCGTTTCACTGAGCACGCTCGATGCCTTTCACTACCTGGACGTTCCAAATCCTCAGATCTGGGCCATTGTGACTATCGTTTTTATCGGAGCGATTAACTGGCTAGGTCCTACCAAGAGCAGTAATCTTTCGATGCCCATAACCCTGCTGGCATCCGGTTCGGCCATTGTCCTATTTTTATTTACCCTACCGCATCTAACTCATATTGAGCTGGAATGGCCGACCGGCGGATGGTATCTCAATTGGAAAAATTTTGTCGGCATCGTCTTGGCTTTGTCGGGTGTTGAGGTCATTGCCAATATGACAGGGATTATGGAGCTACCCGTTGAAAAGACATCGAAACGCGCCATTTGGCCGGTTCTTTTGGAAGTATCCATTTTGACATTTCTCCTTGGTGTTGCCATGAATGCGATTCCCGGTTTGACCGGTCATACCGAAGATATGCTGCGTGCGTTGGGATCCTATTATATCGGTCCGTGGTATGGGGTGTTGATCTCGGTCTTTTTTGGATTCCTGCTGATCTCGGCAGGCAATACGGCCATTCAGGGGCTCGTCAGCATTCAATTTTTGATGGCCAAGGACCGGGAATTGCCCCCGGTCTTCGCACGGTTGAATCGGTTCGGGATGCCTGGCCTTGCACTGGTTGTTGCGACATGGGTTCCTGTAGTGGTTTTGATTGTCGACCATGACATCGTAGGCTTGGCGGCTTTGTATGCCATCGGTGTTGTTGGGGCGATTGCCCTGAATCTGGGGACCTGCGCAACGAATTTCAACATCCCGCTGAAACGTTGGGAACGAGCTGTGCTCATCGCCGGTACCGTTATTATGTTTTTTATCGAGCTCACCATTGCGGTTGAGAAAAGAAACGCCCTTTTTTATGCGGCAAGTATTCTTATGGTGGGACTCATCTTGCGTTCCATCGCAAAGATGGTGGCCCCTGTACCCGTTCCGTCGCTTGTGCCGACGGCCCATGTCTTGACGGTTTCCGAGGCCAAAAATATCGCACCTCTTTGCCAGAGTTCTTCCCTCGTGGCGTTGAAAGGCCTCAATTTGAATCTGATCTCGGATGCGGCCATGCGCGCGAAGGTCCGAGGCGAAAACTCCGTTTACCTCGGCTACGTGGAAGAAGTCCCTCCGGGCGCCGAATTGCCTGAGGAGTTTCAACCCTCCGAAGAATCGTTGAAGATTTTTGCCAAGGCCGAAGAAGTTTTAGAAAAGGAAGGGATCACCGTGATTCCGGTCTGGCAAGTGGGGGATAATCCCGGGAAAACCATAGCCTATGCTGCCCGTGAATTGGGAGTGAATACGGTCCTGATCGGGACCACCCGCAGAAGCGCACTGATCAACCTATTGCGCGGTGACGTCTTGCGGACTCTTACGACCCATCTTCCCAAGGAATGCCGCCTTATCATTAGCAGTTAAAAATCTACCTTGCCTTTTTTCTGCCATGTGATATCATTCAAGGTATTGATAGTTAAGAATTTTAATTATTTCAACATTTAACATTTTGTGAATCTTGTCGGGGAGCATGGTGATGAAGGATGACGATCAGCTGATTACCTGCTTTCGCGAGCTTCAGAAAAAAATGCCGCGGTTTTATATCCGCGAATTGGCCAAGGCTAAGGTGACCTTGCCGCAATATCTCCTTTTGAGTCTGATCGCGGATTCCGAGACGATGCCGATGACCGAAGCGAGCGCCAAGCTGTATATTACCAAACCTGCCATCACGAATTTAGTCGACCGTCTGGAAAATCATAAGTTCTTAAAGCGGATCCCGCACCCCACGGACCGAAGGGTCTATTTGATCCAGATCCTTCCGAAGGGGGAGAAGCTTGTCCATCAAATGCGATTCAGCATTCTGGAACTGCTCTTAAAGGCTTTTAAGCAGTTCAATGCGGCCGAGAGAAAATCGATCGCGCGATTCTATGGCTTGGTTTCCCAACTTTTAGATGAGGCTCTGAAGCCGTGCGAAGCAGGACATTAAGTTTAGCGCAGGCCATGGGGCGCTGTCATTTTTTGACTTTGGTTGGCATTGTGACCGCAATCTTTATTGTGCCCGGTGGTTATCTTTGGGCTATGGCCCGGAGACCGCCGGTCGAAATCGCGGTGACCGAGGATGCGGAACCTGTTTCGTTGACTCTCGCCGATAGTTTTTATGCAGCACTCCGCAGAAGCGAGACAGTGGCCATCGCCCGGGAAGAAATCGAAAAAACCGAGGGGCAGTTTCTCAAGGCCACGGCGGAGGCCTTAGGGGATTTTGATTTTTACATCCATCAAACCTATCAGGAACATCAGCGGGGCGATGCGGGATCCTCATCGATTGCGAGCACGTATATCGCGGATCTTAGACGTGAGAGAAAATTTACCTACAGTCAGCCGATTTTTCAGGGCTTCAAGTCTTTGGGGGCCATTGTGGGAGCCGGCAGCCTCCGAAACCAGCGCAAGCAGGAGTGGGTTCGGTCCGAAGACCTCCTTTTTCTCGAGGTGGTCAGTGCCTTTTACCGGCTCCTCAGTCAGAACGAAGATGTCCGGATTATTCGAGAGATTCATCGCCTCCTGAGTGAACGGATCCGTGACCTCGAGGCCCGCGAGAAAATCGGCCGTTCCCGTTTGAGTGAAGTCAGTACCGCCAAGGCCAAACTGAAATCTTTGGAGGCCGACTTGGCGGCCTCGCGCGGACTGTTGGCGGTATCCGATGATATCCTCGAATATCTCACAGGCCTCCCGACCGATGCCCATTATCTGAAGGATGACCCCTGGTCCGAGAAAACAACGGCGAAACTCAGTGAATATTTAAAAACCTTATCCAGCCGTCCGGATGTGGAAGCCGCACGCGAGGCCGTGCGGACTGCAAAACAGGCCGTGGTGGTGGCCCAAAGTTCCCTATGGCCTCAGATGACGCTTGATCTGAATCAATATGAGAAACGCGAAGGGTTTCAATCCGGGATTGATTGGGATCTTTTACTTAAGATCGATGTCCCTCTTTTCCGGGGCGGCGAAAATTTAGGGAACTTGAAAGAAGCCATCAGTGACTGGAAAAAATCCCAATACATGTATTCCTTGGCGAAGAGGCGGGCGATATTGGATATTAAGGAAAGTTATCGGACCTGGAAATCCTCAGCCCAGCGATGGAAAGCACTTGAGGAAGCCGTAAAGGCATCGGAGGAAAATTACCGGATTCAAAAATCCGAATACCTCCGGAATCTTGTCAATAATCTCGATGTTCTGGAGGCGCTGGAATCGCTGCTTCGAACCCGCCGCGAGGCCAACTGGGTCTTTTATCAGATGAAAGAAAACCACTGGCGTCTTCAGGTCGCGACAGGAAAGTATCGTGAATTAATCGGGA
>JAMWDC010000015.1:3848-6930 GCA_023819025.1 Candidatus Omnitrophota bacterium
ACATACCATGACCCTATCAGAAACCTCCGTTAGGAATCCGGTATTTGCCTGGATGCTCATGTTGGCCTTTATCTTTTTCGGCCTTCTAAGTTTTAAGGGGATGGGGATCAGCCAAATGCCGGATGTGGATTTCCCCGTCTTGACCATTGATGTTAGCTGGGAAGGAGCTGCCCCGGAAGTCATGGAAACTGATGTGGTGGACATTATCGAAGACTCGGTTATGGGGGTACAAGGGCTTCGCGATATTTCATCTTCGACCCGGCAAGGCCAAGCACTTATCACACTCGAATTCGAACTCGACCGTGACGTAGATGTCGCTTTGCAAGAGGTCCAGAGTAAAATTTCTGAAGCCAACCGCCGCCTCCCCAAAGATATTGATCCCCCGGTTATCACCAAAGTGAATCCTGAGGATCAGCCCATCATGTTTGTCGGCGTCTCATCGACCAAACCCTTACGGGAACTGATGGAGTATGTGGACAAATATATTAAAGACCGATTTAAGACCATCAACGGGGTCGGCGAAGTTTTTCTGGGAGGATTTGTCGACCGGAATCTGCGTGTTTGGGTGGATGCCCAAAAACTTAAGGACTATCAACTTTCCGTGACTGATATCACCGATGCGATCGAAGATCAGCATGTGGAAAAACCCGCGGGGAAGCTGGAAACCGATCAGCGCGAAGCCAATATCCGAACCATGGGCGAGGCGTCTAATGTCGAAGACTTTAGGAAAATTACGATTTTTAAGCGCAATGGGAAACCGATTTATCGCCCCATCCCGATTTCCGAAGTAGCCTCGATCGAAGACGGGCTGGCGGATATACGACGCATGGGGCGGGTTCTCGGTAGACCCGCCGTGGGCTTGGGTATTCGCAAACAACGCGGCGCCAACTCCGTTGCGATTGCCCGGCAAGTGAGAAAACGTGTGGAGGAGATCAAACGGGAGTTGCCCAAAGAATATGATATGCGGATTAATTTTGACCGTACCCGTTTCATTGAGGATTCTGTGCATGAAATGAATTACACCTTGATCCTTTCGGTGCTGTTGACCTCGATTGTCTGCTGGATTTTCTTTGGTTCTTTCACGAGCACCGTGAGTGTTTTGCTTTCTATACCAACCTCGGTTTTAGGTACTTTTATTGTTCTGAAATTTGCGGGATTCACCCTCAATACCTTTACGCTCCTGGGGCTTTCTCTGGCGATTGGTATTGTTGTGGATGATGCCATTATGGTTCTTGAAAATATTGTCCGGCACCGCGAGGAGGGTGACGAACGCAGAGCCGCAGCCTTGAAAGGATCGGCCCAAATTACCTTTGCAGCGCTTGCCGCGACCTTGGCGATTGTGGCCATTTTTCTGCCTGTTGCGTTTATGAAAGGCATTATTGGAAAATTTTTCTTCCAGTACGGAGTCACCATTACCGTAGCGGTTCTCATTTCTCTGTTGGAAGCCTTGACATTGGTGCCCATGCAGTGTTCTCAGTTTCTGGAAATCAGCGGGAGAAAAACACGGTTCGGAAAGTCCTTCGAGCAGTGGATGGCAAAGACCCGCGACTTTTACCGCACCTGGCTGGATAAGGCCTTACGTCATAAGAAAGCGGTATTGGTCGGAGCCGTTCTTTTCTTCATCCTTTCGCTGTCGGCCTTTCCCTTTATGCGGAAGGAATTTGTTCCGCCTCAGGATCAGAGTATGTTTCTGGTAAGGATTCAGACTCCGATCGGCTCGTCCATCCAATACACCAGCGATCGGTTCAAAGAGGCCGAGGCCTTTGCAGCCGCGTGTCCTGAAGTCAAACATTATTTTGCCTTGATTGGAGGATTTAGCGGCGGCGAGGTAAATACGGGCATTCTCTTTGTGACATTGAAACAGCCGAAGGAACGTCCGATGAATCTCAAACTCAGACGGCGTGCGGCTCAGGCCGATGTGATGAACTATTTCAGGGCTGGACTCAATAAAATCTCCGATATCAAGGCAGTCATTCAGGATCTTTCCACCATGGGATTTTCGGCCCAACGCGGCTTTCCGGTTGAATTCAGCATCCGCGGGCCTGATTGGGAGAAACTGGTCGAGTATGCCGAGGCGATTCAGGCGGAGATGAAAAAGAGCGATCTTTTTGAAGATGTAGATACCGATTATTTGCAGGGGATGCCCGAGATCAAGATTTATCCGGATCGGGACAAGGCGTTTGCTCACGGGGTTAGCGTGGGCGGGATTACGGAGGTTGTGAATTCGATGATCGGCGGTGTCCGGGTGGGTAAATACACAAAGGGCGGACGGCGCTATGATGTTCGCGTGAAAGTGATTTCTTCCCAACGCACGTGCCCTGAAGATATCACGAGGCTTTTGGTATGGAACAACCGCGATGAACTGGTCCGGTTATCGGATGTCGTGCGGATCGAAGAAAAACCGAGTTTGTCGGCGATTACCCGAAAGGGGAGAGAACGGGCGATCAGTATTTTTTCAAATGTCGGCGAAGGCAAATCTCAGGCGGCTGCCATTGAAAAGGCTCAATCCATCGGCCAGATGTTGCTGCCCGAAGGTTACCGGATTGTTTTCAGCGGAACCAGCCAGACGTTCAAAGAATCCTTTGAAAGTCTCATTCTTGCGCTGTGGTTAGGGATTATTGTGGCCTATATGATTCTTGCCTCTCAGTTTAATCATGTGATTCATCCTTTTACCGTTCTGCTTGCATTGCCTTTCAGCATTTCGGGAGCGGTCTTGGCCCTTCTTGCCAGAAATCAATCCCTCAATATTTTCAGCCTCATTGGTCTTATTCTGCTGATGGGGATTGTGAAGAAAAATTCGATCCTTCTGGTGGATTTTACGAACCAGATGCGGGAGAAAGGATTGAGCCCCTTCGAGGCTCTAAAGAACGCCTGTCCGATCCGGTTGCGTCCGATTCTCATGACTTCTTTTGCCACGGTTGCGGCGGCTATCCCTCCGGCTTTGGCCCTGGGCCCTGGAGCTGAGACACGGGTTCCCATGGCCGTTGCCGTGATCGGCGGCGTCTTGGTTTCAACTTTGCTGACTCTTTTTGTGGTGCCGGCCGCTTATCTGTCATTGATTCCTTTTGAACACAAACAAACC
>JAMWDC010000015.1:6940-13939 GCA_023819025.1 Candidatus Omnitrophota bacterium
TTGGCTACGGCTCAAGGGGGACTGCGAAGGCTTTGGTCAATCATAACTCAACTTCCTCATCATGCTCGTCATGTCCGGGATAGGATCCGCAGATCTCAGTAACTCGGGAGGTTCGGTGAGAGGAGAATCGTCCTGGGGATCAGCGAATTCTCGATTGAAAATATTTCGTTTTTTTGCGAATATACACAGAATTTTAAAAGAGGCTCTATGTCAGCACTTCCCATTATGATTGCAGCGATCTGTATTTTTACGATCGGCTACCGTTATTACAGTGCCTTTCTTGCGGCTAAGGTTTTTGTCCTTGATCCGGCACGCCAGACGCCGGCCCATACCCTTCGCGACGGGCAGAATTATTATCCCATGTCCAAATGGGTGCTTTTCGGGCACCACTTTGCCGCAATCTCCGGGGCCGGGCCCTTGATCGGTCCGGTGCTTGCTGCCCAGTTTGGTTTTTTGCCCGGTCTCCTTTGGATTATGGTCGGAGTCGTTCTCGGCGGTGCGGTCCAGGATTTTATCATCCTCATTTCCTCGACACGGCGCGGCGGGCGGTCACTGGCGGAAATTGCCCGGGAGGAAATCAGCAAGCCGGCCGGATTGGCCTGTGCGGCCGCGATCTTATTTATTGTGGTCGTTGCTCTTGCCGGACTCGGATTTGTGGTGGTCAATGCCCTGGCCGAGAGTTCGTGGGGGACATTCACAATCGCTGCCAGTATTCCCATTGCGATTGTCATGGGGATCTATATTTTTGCGATGCATCAAGGATCGCACAATGCGATACGGGCCGCCAGTATTTTCGGGGTCTTGGCCCTGCTTTTGGCCGTGGTGTTTGGAAAATTTGTTCCCGAGATTTCCTGGCTCAATAAGATTTTTTTAATGGACCGTCACGCTATTATTATTGCCATGGCCCTCTACGGTTTTTCGGCAGCTGCGCTGCCCGTCTGGCTCCTTCTGGCGCCGCGGGATTATTTAAGTGCCTATATGAAATTAGGGACCATCTTGTTTCTGATTGCCGGCATTTGTGTGGTGAATCCGAAACTGAATTTCCCGGCAGTCACGGATTTTATCCACGGTGGCGGACCGATTGTCCCCGGAAAAGTTTGGCCCTTTTGTTTTATCACCATTATGTGCGGCGCCATTTCCGGATTTCACGCACTTGTCTCGTCCGGGACCACGCCCAAAATGCTCGCCAATGAGTGTCATGCCCGTCCCATCGGATATGGAGGTATGCTCCTTGAGGCTGTTGTGGGTGTCGTTTGCTTGATTGCGGCCTCGGCCATGCATCCCAGCGATTATTATGCCATCAATGTCCCGCCGGATGTTTATCAGGGGCTCCCCAGAGCCTTGGGGCAGCCCGTCAACCTCGATTCCCTAACGTATCAAGTGGGAGAAAAGACCCTTGTCGGAAGAACCGGCGGGGCCGTATCTTTGGCTGTGGGGATGGCGCAAATTTTCAGTGCCATGCCGGGGCTTGCGGGCCTCATGAAATATTGGTATCACTTTGCGATTATGTTCGAAGCCCTTTTTATTTTGACGACGATTGACGCCGGTACGCGGATCGCTCGGTTTATCCTGCAGGAATTTCTGGGGCGTATTTATCAACCTTTTTCCAGGACCGATTGGCTTCCCGGCAATATCGCGGCGAGTCTCGTGATTGTCTTTTCTTGGAGTTTTCTTATCTGGAATGCGAGCATCAACACCATTTGGCCCATGTACGGGATCGCCAATCAGCTCTTGGCTGCGATTGCACTGGCAGTTGGGACCGTCATTCTGGCAAAAATGAAAAAATGGAAATTTTTGTGGGTAACGATCTTGCCGATGACCTTTGTGGCCGTGACCACGATCACCGCAGGAATCGAAATGATCGTGAATCGCTACTGGCCGAAATCGGCAACTTCTTTCACGATTCAATTAAACACCGCGCTGATCGTGATTATTGTAGGGCTGTCCTTGTTTCTGTTTTACAGCGCTTGCAAAAGATGTTTCAGCCTCCTTAAAGACGAATCATCGATTCTTTCTTCTCTCAGTTCGACTGAAATCCTGAATAGTCCACCTCCGTCATGAATGGTTCCGCAGGCGATGACCAAATTTTCAGGAGAATGAGCAAGTGAGAGCAGTTTTGCTTTTAACGGTATCGAATGTATTTATGACTTTTGCCTGGTACGGCCACCTGCGGTTTAGGCATGCGGCATTATGGAAGGTGATTGTCATCAGTTGGCTGATTGCCTTTGTGGAATACTGCTTTCAGGTGCCAGCCAACCGGATCGGATCTTATTACTTTACGGCGGCTCAGCTGAAAACGATTCAGGAGGTGATCACGCTGGTGGTCTTCTGCGTCTTTTCCGTGGTCTATCTCCGCGAGGGGCTTAAATGGAATTATCTGGTGGGGTTTGGGTTAATGATTGCCGCTGTCTTTTTTATCTTCAAAAAATGGTGACTTCATTCCTTTTGTCTCGTACCGACCGAGCAAGGGACCTCAGGACACGGTGATGATAAACATGTTGATGGATGGTGATTTTCCTAAGATTTGGACGATTGTTTTGGTTTGCCTCATCTTGTACCGTGAGTTGGAGAATGGCTATTTTAAGGGGTTTGTCCCTTATTTAAAAACCGTTTCATTTAGACCGTATATCCGCATCCTTGTTTTTTTTGGAATTTTTCTTGTGGCGGTATTTTTTTTGGATCCTTTCTTATCCACGAAGACTGTCCAGTTCAAACATCAGACATGGGCGATTTTGGTTGCGGATTTTGGAGGTTTTCTGGGCAGGCAGGTGAATCCGTGGGTTTTTTTGACACTCTTCTATGGCGTGGGGATCCTCTGGCAGCGAAGAATGTTGCCGCGGTGGTCCTTCGGCGGACTTCTGTCCGGGACTTTGACAGTACTGTTGGCCTCGGTGTTTAAATTCTGCTTTCTTCGGGCAAGACCTTACGCAGAACTCGGGCATCTATCTTTCTTCAACGTAGCCGGAATCTTGGAGGATGACCGGGCGTATCAGAGTTTCGTCTCTGGAGATGTCGCGATTGTTGCCGGAATTTCCTGCTATTTCCTTTATCAGCTTCGGAATACTTTTTTCTTGCGATGGCTAGTCCTCTTGCTGCCCTTGGCTACGGGATTTGCGCGGATCTATGCCGGGAAACACTGGCCTTCGGATGTTGTTTTGGCAATGGGCCTCGGCCTTCTGATGGCAAAATTCGTGTCTCAGTATGAAACGGCACTAGCTACAAAAAGCGCCGAGTTCGAAATAAAGTTGAAGTAAAATACAAGGGCGAAGCAAACCCGGCACTTTAGTACCCGGTGCCTCTGACAGGTACTTAAAATGGGATGGTGGGGGATTATTATCCTCGCGTTAGGTCTTGCGATGGATGCCTTTGCTGTGGCGATCGCCAGCGGCTTGGTGATTCAGCGTTCGAAGATTCGTTACGCACTGAAGATCGCTTTCTTTTTTGGCGTCTTTCAGACCTTTATGGCGGTTGCCGGATGGACGGGGGGCAGCAGGTTTGCCAGATTGATTCAACACTTCGACCATTGGATCGCTTTCCTCCTCCTGTGTTTCATTGGTTCCAAAATGATCGTTGAATCGCAAAAGTCAGAGCTCGCCGCGCAGAGTCAACGTCCTTGGGAAACGGGCAAGCTCTTGCTATTATCCGTGGCCACAAGTATTGATTCCCTTGCGGCGGGCGTCGGCCTCGCGTTTTTGGCGATCACGATTGTCCGGCCGGCGTTGATCATCGGGCTCGTGGCATTTTCCTTAAGCCTGGCAGGGGTTTTGATCGGAAAAAAATTGGGGCAGCCGGCTGAAGGCCGGGTGAAAATTCTAGGGGGATTGATTTTAGTCGGGATTGGGATCAAAATACTCGTTGAACATCTGATATAACGGCTAAGGAGTTTTTCGGTGCCGATGGAAAATTTAATTTCTCTAGTTTCCGGCTTCATGTTTGCGGTCTTGGCAACGATTACGGGATCCGGGGTCGCGATCCGTCTTGTCCCAGGCCGCGGACTCTTTTATGAATGTCAAAACCGTGGTGTTTCTTGCGGCCTGGTTTTACCGGGTCCATACTTTTTTAATCCGCAGAGAAATAGAAACGGTATGAAAAATAGATGCGTTCAACTGTTTGAGCGTTCAATCCCGGAAGAAATTGCAAATCGCGTGCGGAGGTCGCAGGCGATCCAAGGAAGGGATCAGATGCGATGAAAGATAGGGAAAGTCTCAAAGCTGTGATTTGGCTTCTGATGGTCGCAGCGATTTTAATCGTTGTGGCTCGGATCTTGCCGTTCGAAAATGTGTTGAGCGATCGAACCGGGGACGTTCCCTTTTCCCAACCCATGCCGGTGACCCCGCCTCCGGCCGAATTGGGAGCCGATGAACGCGCCACCATCGAAATTTTCGAAAAGATGTCGCCTTCCGTAGTTTTTATTAAAAATGCCGCCCTTGTTCAGTTTGGCTTTTTTTCGCTGAATATTCAGGAAATTCCCCAAGGGGCCGGTTCCGGTTTTATTTGGGACGAAAGGGGGCATGTGGTTACCAATTACCATGTTATTCATAACGCCAGTAAAATCGAGGTGGTTCTGGCAAACCAGACTTCCTATCAGGCTAAGGTGATTGGGGCGGCACCCGACTATGACTTGGCAGTTTTAAAAATTAACGCCCCACGGGAACTTTTGCGGCCGCTGCCAATCGGCAGTTCCAAGGATTTACATGTTGGTCAGAAAGTGCTTGCGATCGGGAATCCGTTTGGATTGGATCGGTCGTTAACCACAGGGGTCATCAGCGCCTTGGGCCGGACCATTGTTTCCATGACCGGAAGGAAGATCGAAAATGTCATCCAAACCGATGCGGCAATCAATCCGGGGAATTCGGGAGGACCGTTGCTGGATTCCTTCGGACGGGTGATTGGTATCAATACCTTGATCTTCAGTCCTTCGGGGGCGAGTGCGGGAGTCGGTTTTGCCATGCCGATGGATACTGCCAACCGGATTGTTCCCCAATTGATTGCAAGGGGGAAAATTACAAAAGTAGGGCTCGGCATCGTTTTGGTTCCCGATAACATTCGTGATGGATGGGGACTGGAAGGGGCGGTGATTCTGGAGGTAGCTCCAGGAACAGCTGCGGATCGGGCCGGATTGCTCGGGACCAAACAAACCCTGTTTGGGAATTTAGTACTCGGGGATATCATCGTCGGGCTGGATGGCCGCCGGATCCGTACCAATGAAGACTTAATTTCCTATTTCGAAACGGAACGGAAAGTGGGCGATCAGGTAACCGTTGAATTTATCCGGAACGGAAAAAGGGAAGAAACCATTGCGGTTCTTCAAGAATTGTAATGGATACCGTTCGTTCTGCATTCCGTGATTTCGAGTGAACAGCGTGTTAGATTGGATCGATGAAATGAAGAAGACGGAATCCAAACAAAATACATCCCCAAAAACAAGTCGGGCCAGGATTCCCTCGCCCCGACTTATTGATCCGGCGAAATCGGTTCAGTATCAAAAGTCCTCCATCGTCAGCAAGGTTCTTGCGGATAAAAAAGCCGGGACGATTACTCTGTTTGCCTTTGACAAGGGTCAGCGGCTGAGTGAGCATACCGCGCCTTACGATGCTGTTGTTTTAATTTTGGAGGGTGGGGCAGAAATTTCCATTGGCGGGAGACCGTGCCGGCTTGGCAAAGGCAAATTCATCATTATGCCCGCCCATGTGCCGCATGCGGTTACTGCGGTCCAGCGATTTAAAATGCTCCTGTGCATGATACGTTCATCCTAAGCAAAGGTGAGATGACCTCACTGAAACCGATATCCGAGGAATGAAAATGGTCAAAACCAAAATTATTGCCACGCTGGGGCCGTCCAGTGACAACCGGGCGGTTCTCAGAGAGATGATCACCAAGGGTTTGGATGCCGTCCGGCTCAATTTCTCCCACGGGACACATGCCGATCATATCCGGCGTATTCGTCTTGTCCGTGAACTCAACCGAAAAATGCGGAGGGCCGTCAAGATCATGCAGGATTTGGAAGGCTACCGGATCCGCATCGGAAAATTAACAAAACCCATTGAATTAAAAAAGAGGCATGAGTTTTACTTAACGCCGGGAGATCGCGTGGGGGACGATCACGAGGTTTCCTTTGATTATGAAGGCCCGCTCCGGCTGCTCCAAAAGGACTCGTTTATTTATATCGATGATGGGAAAATTATCCTCCAGGTCGTCAAGACTGAGAGGAAGCGTTTAAGGGTGAGGGTGATTGTCCCCGGGATTTTGAAAGAACATAAAGGGATGAATATCCCGGACGTGAAGCTGGATTTTGAAGGGGTGACTGCCAAAGACAGGAGAGATGTCGAAGTCGCGATCCGGTACAAATTGGATGTCGTTGCCCAATCATTTGTCAGGAACGCAGGGGATGTGCAGGAGTTGAAAAAAATCATCAAACCCAGGTTTCCTGAATGTCAGATCGTCGCCAAGATCGAAGCCCGGGAAGCGCTGGATCATATTGAGAAAATTATCAACGAGTCCGACGGGATCATGGTTGCACGCGGTGATTTGGGTATCTGTGTCCCCATCGACAGGGTGCCGGTGATCCAAAAAGAAATTGTGAAACGTTGCCGGCTAAGAAACAAACCCGTGATCGTAGCCACCCAGATGCTCGACAGCATGACCGAGGCCAATCTCCCGACACGTGCCGAGGTGAGCGATGTCGCCAATGCGGTCTTTGACGGAGCAACCCATCTTCTCCTTTCCCAAGAAACTGCGGTGGGCAGACACCCGGCCAAAGTCGTCGGAATGATGAACCGGATTATCCAATCGGTGGAGAAGTACCGGAAAGAGCATTCTTTGTAACAGGTAATCAGAAAAGGAATGTTAGCGGCTGGATATGGTTTCGCTGCCTAACAATTTGTCGGCAGTACATTTCTTGTCGGCCATTGATTAAATCGTGCCGTTTCTGGATTGTCCGTCACGGACTGGATGTTAATTGCCCTTTGTTTCCTGGTTCTTGTTCGACAGCCAGATCAG
>JAMWDC010000016.1:0-5366 GCA_023819025.1 Candidatus Omnitrophota bacterium
TCCCTACGAAGGCGGATGGACAAACAGAACCTAATTGACTTGGCTGAAGATCCGCGATGAGCTCGCGGACCGTTTTGTTTAATATCGGATGCACCCAATCTGGAGCAAGTTCCATCAGTGGAACCAAGACAAACAGGCGTTCGTGTAAACGCGGATGAGGAACGGTTAACCCCTTCTGTTGAATAATCGAATCGCCATAAAATAAAAGATCCAGATCTAATGTTCTCGGAGCATTCCGCTGGGTCCGGAACCGGTTGAATTTTTTTTCAATTTGAAAAAACCGGTCCAAAAGTTCCCCGGCAGACAATGTCGTCTCGACTTCCCACACCGCATTTAAATACGGCCCCTGAGGAGGGCCCCCTACAGGTTCAGTCTCATGAATCACGGAGGAACGCAACATCTTCACGCCCGGCATCCGACCAAGCATCTGTCTTGCAGAGTCGATCGTCGCCTTCCGGTCCCCAAGGTTCGAGCCCACACCAATAAAAGCAATCATCTCCCTTCACCCATGCGGAGATCACCACGCACCCCTGGAAAAAATCCACAGAACCGTTGTGGCTGTGATTCCCGAACTGATTTATCCGCCTTCGCAGAAGACCTCGAGTGTAAACCCGAGGATGCATGCGATGGACGGACCCTCCGAAGCCTTAGCGTAGGAGGGTTCGTGTATTGCTTCGGCGGATTTCCTGTCTGTTCAGCAGACGGGCGCCGAAAAACAGCAAGGTCCCCCAGCTGTAAAACCGCGGGCTCCATTTCCGGTCTACGAACGTGCCGTGTGGGGATGCTGATGAAGCGCTTCGATACGTCTCAAAGCTTCCTGAATACGGTTTTCAGGGACGGTTAAAGAAATCCGGAAATAGCCCTCGCCGTTTGCACCAAAACCGTTTCCCGGCGTCACAACAAGATTCATTTGGTCAAGGCATTTCATCGCAAATTCGGTTGAGGTGGAACCAGGAGGCACGGGAATCCAACAGTAGAAGGTCGCTTGAGGACAACGGACCTCCCAACCGAGTTTTTTCAAGCCGTCGACAAGGAGATCCCGCCGCCTCTGATAAATCTTCAGGTTCTCCTCATAGGCCTTCTTGCCTTCATCCAACGCCCGTTTCCCCGCAAGCTGAATGGCCTGAAAAATACCGGAATCGATATTTGTTTTGACCTTCGAAAGAAGGGAAATGGCATCCCGGTGCCCCACGGCAAAACCGACCCGCCATCCGGTCATATTATAAGTCTTCGACAGAGAATGAAATTCAATGGCAACCCCTTTGGCATCCGGAATCTCGAGAATACTCGGAGCCTCATAACCGTCAAAGCTGATTTCACTATAGGAAGCGTCCTGCACGATCAAAAGCCGATGGGCATAAGCAAAATCTACAGCCTTTGTGAAAAAGGCCTTGGAGGCAACCGCAGCGGTCGGATTGTTGGGATAGTTGAGATACAGGATTTTCGCTTTTTTTAGCGCCTTGGCATCCACCGCAGAAAAATCGGGAAGAAACCCATTGTCTTCCAACAACGGCATGAAGTACGGGATTCCGCCGGCAAAGAGCGTTCCGGACCGATAGGGTGGATAACCCGGGTCCGGAATCAAACACACATCACCCGGATTCAGGACCGCTAACGGTAAATGCGCGATCCCCTCTTTCGAACCGATCAATGGCAGAATCTCTTTATCCTTATCCAGATCCACGCCAAAACGCTTTTTAAACCAACGCTGGATCGACTCACGGAAAGCCGGCATCCCTTCATCCAAGGCATAGCGATGATTCTTGGGATCCCGCACGGCCTCGGTGAGGGCATCGATAATGAAACCGGGAGTGGGCAGATCCGGATCGCCGACGCCAAGATCAATAAGATCCTTCCCTTTGGCTAAACATTCCCGCTTTCGTCGGTCGATTTCGGCGAAAAGATAGGGAGGCAATTGCTTGAGACGATCCGAAGGGGTCAGCGCAAAGATCTTTCTAAACATCCGTTCTTCTCCCCGATTCACAAATCAGAAAAAGGCGACGTCCTCTGTCACTTCAAACCTGTTTTGAGTCCTTAAGCGATAGGCGGGATTATAACAGAGTCGTTTAAATTTGGAAAGTAAAGCTGGGGTCCAACAGATGAAGCTCGTAAGCCTTCAGTCTTACCTCATCGCGGATCCAAGAGGCGGAACATTGAAGGTACAAGGAATAGACATCCAAAAATTCGTCCCGCTTTCTGACGATTTCACGCTGTAGTTCCTCTTCATCTTGGATGTTGTGAATGAGATACGGTGTCTTCATGATCGGGCGTACCGGTCAGACTAAAAGGCCTCTTGAAACTCATGCCTCAGGCTGAACCGGGGCTCAAGGTGCACAATTTGCTGCAAGAGTCCCAAACACTGGCGCTGTATTTGGCCTCGTCGCGTCTCATGCCATTCAGAATAAAGGCGCAAGAGCCGCACTTCTTTCGTTCGAAATTTACGCGCATTCCCTTTCGTCATGGATATCTCCGTCGTTGTCATTTTCAAAGGCCTGTATCGTATCGAAAGTGAAATTGGGATCCAAACGCCGAAGTTCGGTAACCAGTGAAATGATTTCGGTCTTAAGCTCTGGATTTTTGGTCTCAAGCCAGTTTCCATAGAGATCGAGAAAACGGTCGAGTTTTACTTTTTTCGATATGTCGTTCTCGTATTGCTGGATTTCCTTCAAAAAATAATGAAATGCCTGATCGCGGAAACTATTGAGAAATTGGAAATACTCGCGGCGGACCTCTTTTAGCATCCGCTGGTAATTCTCAAAGTAGTGGGCAAGTTTCTCCAGGACCTCGCCGACACCCGTTTTTTTCCTATAGATGCGCTTGTGATACGCCGCGGCCTGATCGTAGTAGAGTTTGCCGACCTCCTGATAGTGTTTTTCGGAATATTTGAAAATCTTATCGCCCAGCCCCCGGTTAAGATTGTCGAAAATCGCGGAATCTACCAGAATATGGTCTGCGTTCACCTTGAAAATGAAATAGCGAATGGTGCGATCCTCCGTAGCGCGGACCCATCGCAGGATGTCGCTGGTTTCATTGGAGAGGTAGGGCTCGGCCATTTCATGGTACTCGGGGAGGGATACAGCAAAAAGTAAATGGGCAAGGTAGATATTGACATCCTCATCGTAAACGTAACGATTGGAGGGGAAGCCGCACTTCTGACGGGTATTGATGATGGCGCCTAACAAATATCGGATTGCTGAATCCCGCTCTTGCTTTGTGATGTCAAAGTACAAGCAGTTATCTTCTGCCTTATCCTTTTTCTTCATAGGACGCACTCGTTTTGGCTCTGACTCATGCTGTAAGCTTCTTAGGATGTGGATCCGATTTCTGCGTCAAACGTTAAATTCTTTTAAATAGTTTTAATTTATCATTTATACAACCCAATCATTAAAAAACTAACATGATCAAAGGCTCGTGTCAAATTCGACCATAATCAGAAACTAGTACACCCGTGACCAAACGATAAAAATTGGCAAGATATAAGGTATTACAAATTAACGAGTTAAGGTAAGCTAGTTGGCTTGTTAAGAGAAAAGTGACGACGTGATTTAGGATACAACGGAAGAAGAAACATCAACGCCGCTAACTTCAGGAGCTAGCTAGCGCAGGTTTGATCTCATGAATGAACTGGCGACTTTTCAAAGTCCGGTTTAATCGAAAAAGAAGAAACTGTTCCATCAGCTTTGCAAGCTGCACATCCGTTTGAGGAGTTGTCCTAAACTTCATCGAAGATTCTAAATCGTGGGCAATGTAATAGCGCATGACGGCCAGGACATCCGCATCCAAGGGTCTGGCATCCGGCCATTGAAGCGCGCACCGGGAGCAAAAAAGTGCTCCCTGTTGGATCGAGAAAAAACCGGCTTCGAATTTGGTCTCCCGGCAACCGAGGCAGGCCTTCAGGTAAGGCAGCCATCCGACCTCATGCAACAGCTTAATCTCAAAAAGGCGGGACAGATGCTCTGTGGCCAGAGACGGCAGGAAATGAAAGGCAAAATCCAATAATTCAAAAATCTTCTCATGCGGATCATGAGCCTCGGTCACCAAGTCAACGAGTTCGGAGAAGTAGCTGGCATACGCAATCGTCTCCAATCGGGCCCTCAGCGGATCGTGGCTTTCAATGATGGATGCCTCGGAGATCAAATGAAGGTCGGATCGTGTCTTTTCGTAAAAAACGATTTCCAAATGGGTAAAAAGTTCGTAAACAGCTCCCCGTATCTCCCCCTCACGGCGAACCCCTTTCGCGATTCCGCGGATTTTACCGAATGGCTTGGAATAAAACGTAAGAATCAAGGAACTGGATCGATAAGGCTGAGTTTTTAGAACAAACACCTCGGCTTTTTGAATCGCCATCGTTATCGTACCCGCCCTATCCCGATCTGTCTCAAGATTCGCTGCTGTTTTCGGCTCATCGTCGCAGCGTCTTGTTTTGACCTGTCATTGTAGCCCATCAAATGCAGAATGCCGTGGCAGAGATAAAGATAAACTTCTTCGGTAAACGAAGTTTGATATCGTGCGGCCTGCCGCTTCGCCGTTTCAAGGGAAATCGCAAGATCACCTAAAAAAGGGCGTGCATGCTTCGGCTGCCATAGATTCCGCTGGCCGAAGGCCATCACATCCGTAGGCCGATTCCTGCCAAGGTAACGCCGGTTCAGTAAACGAATGCCCCGATCGTCCAGAAAAAGAATACTGAGGGCGGCTGATCGGCATCCAAGAATTTGAAGAATTTTCCTGGCCGTGCTTTTCACGCGCCCCGCAGAAAGACGGCCCGTCTTCGACTCGTTGCGGATTTGAATATCCAAAGATATCCTGGGCATCAGGGGTTGAAACGGAATTTCGAAAATTGCTTATCTTCAAAAAGATCCGGCCTGCTGGGATCCTCTTCCTTGGGCGGATAACGGACTCGGGTGTGAAAGATGGCGATCAAATTCTGAACGAAACTCTCTTGGATCATAAACAAATCCCGCAAGGTCAGGTCGCACTCGTCCAGCTGGCCGTCGATAAATTTGTCATTGATCACTTTCCGCACGAGCTGCCGGATGTTTCCCGAGGTCAGGTCCTTCAAGGTACGCGACGCCGCTTCCACCGAATCGGCCAGAAGGGCTACAGCCGTTTCCCGGCTCTGAGGTTTGGGTCCGGCGTATCGAAAATCATCCGCATTGACGATTTGGCCCGGCTGAGCCCTCTCCAAGGCCTTTTTGAAAAAATAATAGACGACCCCAGTCCCGTGATGTTCCGGAATAAACTGAAGGATGCGGTCCTTTAATTTGTATTTCCTGCCGACCTCGATCCCGTCCTTCACATGATTCGCGATCACCAGAAAACTCATGGTCGGCGTCAGCATGTCGTGTTTGTTCATCTGCGACGGGTCC
>JAMWDC010000016.1:5376-12574 GCA_023819025.1 Candidatus Omnitrophota bacterium
TCTCCGTGAAGAACTCGGCATGTTCCACCTTCCCGATGTCGTGGAAATAACATCCCACCCGTGCCAAGGGGGCATTAGCTCCAATGGCCTCGCAGGCGGATTCGGCCAACGTGCTGACCACCAGGCTGTGATGATAGGTACCGGGGGCCTCAACGATCATGCGTTTTAATAAGGGATGATTGAGATCGGAAAGTTCAAGTAAGGTAATGTCCGTCGTGAGATTAAACATGGCTTCAAACAAAGGGAGTAACAAAAAACAAGCGGCAGTCACCAGAAGACCGTTTGCCAGTCCCCACACACTCGATTCCAGCGATTCCCAAAGGGGATATTCCTGAAATATCAGAAAGGCAAAAATGACGAAAAAATAGGTCAGGCCGATGAAGGCACCTACCCGAAGCACGTGAATGCGTTTTCTCACGTGCAGGGATGCAAAAGTCCCGGTCACCCCGGAAAGCAGGGACGCCAAAATAATATCCGCTTTGAAACCGGTCAAAGGCGCAACCAACAGGGTCATCACGATGGCGCTCAAGACCCCAAGACGCGCATGGACGAGGAGCGCGAGAAGCAAAGAAGCCAAGGGCACTGGCATAAGATAAAGATAGAAACCGCCCCGAAGGGAAAGGCCCTTGCACAAAGAAGCGGTAAGAAGGTAGATCACATGGATCAGCAAAACCATCCGAAAGGACGAGAGGGTTTTCTGCTCAAAAAAATACAAGTAGCTGAAACAGAATAAGTAAGTCAGAAAGACCAGGAAACCGACGGCCAAAAATTTGCTCAGAACTTCCCGCGCCGCAAGTTTCTTGTAAATTTGATCCAGCTTCATCTTCTGCTGGGAACTTACCAGGATGCCCCGAGAAACCACCAGCTCGCCTTTTTTGATTTTGACTTCAACCGGGGCCGCGGATTCGGCAGCCTTTTTGCGCCGATTCTGAGTCTCCGCGTGATCGAAAACCAAATTGGGGATCAAGACCGCGTGAAAAATTTCAAGAACCGCATCCCGAAGATTGCGGTTTCTGCCGATGGCCTCGGGCAAATCCTTTCCGGCCCGATCCCGCACCTCATTTAAGGCGAGCAGGTCTCGTACCGGAATCTCCCTTTCCGTTTTGTTCTTTACATCCACCACCGTCACCGTATTGACCCCGGACTCTAAAAGTTCAATTTTTTTAGCGTAATCCACCACACCCCGGGCCAAGTATTGTTCGAGCAAAAATACCACATGCTTCAAGGTCTCCTCGGACCTGCCCTCGCCTGTCAGAAAGTTCAGCGAGGCCTCGGATATTTCAAACAGGGGCTTCTCCGGGCCCAAGACCTTTGATTTCTTTGTTTCCTGATACAATGATGACAGTTGTTCGAAAAAATGTTCGGCCTTTTTAAAAATTTCCTCCGATATGCTGTGCTGGATGGAGAAAACCGGGAGGACCTCACGGCTCGCTTTCTCGCGGACCCCCTTTGTGGCCTCTTCATCTTGGTAGGTCATGTTCAAAGGAGAAAAGAGGGTCCGAGGTGCCGGCTCGCCCACCACAAAATCGCTTTCACGGAGATTTTCGGTGCGTTCAAAGGCAAGAACCGCAGTCACAAGAAGAAAACCTGCAAAAAAAAGACCGGCACGCTCGAACCAGCGCAGCCATTGTTTCTTTCTGTCCAGACTCGGATTAATCTTTCCGTTCGTGCTTGTCATAGGCCTTGATGATTTCCTTAACCAATGGATGACGGACCACATCCGCTTCGTTAAAGTAGATAAAGGCAATCCCCTTGATCGTTTTCAGAAATGACTGAACTTCGACCAGTCCTGATTTTTTGCCTCCGGGAAGGTCGATCTGGGTCACGTCTCCGGTAATCACGGCCCTGGAAAACTCTCCCAGCCGGGTCAGAAACATCTTCATTTGCGAGTGGGCGCAATTCTGGGCCTCATCAAGAATGACAAAGGAGTCGTTCAGCGTCCGGCCGCGCATATAAGCCAGAGGAGCCACCTCGATCACTCCGCGTTCCAGGTAACGCGCCGCCTCCTCGAATTCCATCATATCATAAAGGGCATCATAAAGAGGCCTCAAGTAGGGATTGACCTTGGCATAAAGGTCCCCGGGAAGGAAACCGAGACTTTCGCCCGCCTCCACAGCCGGGCGCGTCAGGATGATCCTGGTCACCCGTTTTTTCTTCAACGCATCAATCGCAGCAGCCATGGCCAGATAAGTTTTTCCGGTACCAGCCGGCCCGATGGCAAAAACAATACTCTTGTCCCGGATCGCCTCCAGATAACGTTCCTGATTCTGGCTGCGCGCCTGAATGATTTTCCCACGATGGAAAAATTGAACCTTCCCCAAACCGGACCCCTTCACGGTTTTTATCTCGGGTTCCCCGACCGCAGCCTGTCCTGAGGAAATTTTCGAAGTACTCCGGTGGGTATGAAGGAGGTTCAAAAAAAAGCGGTACGCGGCTTCGGCATGCTGTTTGTTCCCGATAATTTTCAGCTGATAATTACGCGCACTGATGCGGACCTGATATTCCTTTTCGGCAAACCTGAGGTTTTCATCGAGATTTCCGTAAAGCGCCAATGCCTCTTCGGGAGTCGCAAGTTTAATGATCTTTTCCAAGCATTTCTCCTCAACTACTGAGTTTTCTAAGTTTGACCGTTTTTACCATCGTCCCCTCTCCTTCTTTGAGGGAGCGGGCAGGGTCAGGGTGAAAAACACTGGTTATTCCCCTCACCTTCATCCTCTCCCCCGAGGAGAGAGGGAAAATTAAAAAATGAAAACGGTCAAACTGAGTTACGTCTTAATCTCAAGGTGAAGTTCTTTCAGCTGTCTGGGACTGACCGAAGAAGGCGATTCGGTCATCAGGCAGGTTCCCTTCTGGGTCTTGGGAAAGGCAATCACGTCACGAATGGATTCCTGCCGGAGGAGTAAGGCAACGAGGCGATCCACTCCGATGGCCAAACCTCCGTGCGGCGGTGCTCCGTATTTGAGCCCCTTCAAAAGAAATCCAAACTTTTCTTCAGCCTCCTGGGGGCCGATACTCAGTACTTTAAACACCCTCTCCTGCAAATCCACGCGATGATTCCGAATGCTCCCGCCTCCGATTTCAGTCCCGTTCATGACCACATCATAAGCGCGAGCCTTGACACGCGCCGGATCCGTTTCAAGGAATGGGATATCTTGCTCTTGAGGAGATGTAAACGGATGATGCATTGCCTGAAATCTTTTTTCTTCTTCGTTGTACTCCAGCAGGGGGAAATCCTGAATCCATAGAAGTTCAAATCGGTCCTGTGGAATTAAACGGTACGTTTCCGCCAAACGGACACGAAGGGCCCCCAATGCAACTTGAGAGGTATGTTTGTCGGCGGCAACGAAAAACAGGATATGGCGGGTTTCGGCTTTCGTGTGGGCAATGACTTTTGCGATTGTCTCCGGATTGAAAAATTTTTGAATGGGAGACTCCGCTTGACCGGCCCCCTTGACCTCAAACCAGGAGAGTCCCTTGGCGCCGAAATCCTGGATCCACGTCGACAAGTCATCATAATCCTGCCGAGAAAAAACGACTCCCGGCGGAGGCTGAAAACAAATCGCACGGATGTGACCGCTCTCTTCGATTACCCGGTCAAAGATTTTAAAACCGCTCCCCCGGAACAGATCCGTAACATCGCAAAGTTCCATGCCGAATCTCAGATCCGGCTTGTCCGTGCCGAACCGGTCCATCGCCTCCGCATAACTCATACGCCGGAAGGGACGTTTGAGCTCGACGTTCATGCACTTTTCGAAGATCTCGCCAAGAATCCCCTCCACAACCTCCATCACGTCATTCTCGTCGACAAACGACATCTCCAGATCAATCTGCGTATGTTCGGGCTGACGGTCCGAACGGAGATCCTCATCCCGAAAACATCGGGCCAGCTGAAAATACCGGTCGTATCCGGCCACCATCAGGAGCTGTTTGAATAGCTGCGGGGACTGAGGCAGGGCATAAAAAGTTCCAGGGGATAAGCGCGCGGGCACCAGATAATCCCTGGCGCCTTCGGGAGTACTCCGGGTCAGACAGGGTGTTTCGACTTCGATAAAACCCAAGTGGTCAAGGTAATCGCGCACCACTTTCGTGACCCGGTAACGAAAAGTCAGGTTTTCGACCATCCTTTTGCGCCTTAGATCCAGGAAACGGTATTTCAGTCTCAATTCCTCATTGACTGATTCCCCTCCCAGTTCAAAAGGCGGTGTCATGGACGGATTCAAAACCTGCAATTCATGGGCAATCACTTCAATCTCACCCGTGGCGATTTTTTTATTGACCGTCCCCTCTGGACGTTTTCGGACCCGGCCTTTGACCTGAATCACGAATTCCGGGCGCAAAGATTCGGCCTTTTTGTGGACGGCTTGATTATACTGGGCATGGAAAACCACCTGTGTGATCCCCCACCGATCCCGCAGATCAATGAAGATAAGTTCTCCGTGATCACGGCGCGTATCCACCCAGCCGACCAAGACCACTTCCCGGTCAATCGAACGCGCATTCAGCTCCCCGCAATTGGAAGTCCGCATCATGTCCTTAAAACCCTTTCCATGGTGGATGACAACTCATCCAGCCCGATTTCGAACTGCTGTTTTTCATCAAGATCTTTCACGGTACACTTCGATTTTTTTATTTCATCCGGTCCCAACATCAGCACGTACCGGATGTTCCATTGATTGGCGCGTTTCAGGTGCCGGCTCAATGAAAATTCGCCCGGGAGGGTCTCCGT
Organism: Candidatus Omnitrophota bacterium; assembly: GCA_023819025.1. GTDB lineage: Bacteria > Omnitrophota > Omnitrophia > Omnitrophales > Aquincolibacteriaceae > JAMWDC01. The sequence goes on from JAMWDC010000016.1 coordinate 10,103, forward strand.
CCGTATCCCGAGTTCGCGTAATTCCAAGGCCTTTTTTCGAAAAATATCAAGGATCTCGTCCGAGGCATCGAGAGGGGCAAGATATACGCGGCGCTTGCGGATTTTTTCCGACAACGGTTCCATCTCATTTTCAAGAACCGTTAAAAGCCGTTCCATGCCGATACTGAATCCCGTACACGGGGTCTTCTGACCACCAAGTTCGGCATAAAGCTGATTGTATCGTCCCCCGCCCGCCACTGCATCCTGAGCCCCCAGGCTTCGGGAGACTGCCTCAAAGACAACGCCGTCATAATAATCGAGGCCGCGGACCAGCCGTCGTTTTACGGTAAAAGGAATCTTTTGCCCATTGAGCATCTGGGTTAATTTCTCGAAGTCCTCCCCTAACGGGTGGACCTCATCCCAAGGCGCTGACTGAATAACCGGCTGGCAGGATTCAACCTTGCAATCAAAAATGCGGAACACGTTCTTTTCGAGCCGCCAATGACAATCGGGACAAAGTTTTGATTTTTCCCGGTCAAAATAGTGGCGGAGGTCTTCGGCTAGTTTGGGACGGTTTTGGGCATTGCCAAGATCGTTTAATTGGACAAGCGGTTCAGCGACACCCGTGTATTTTAAAAAATCGTAGAGGAGCCGGATCACTTCAACATCGGCCTCCAAGCCGGCTTCGTTGATCATTTCGATGCCGATCTGATGAAATTGCCGTTTCCTTCCGGCCTGAGGTCTTTCGGCACGGAACATCGGGCCCAGATAATAAAGCCGGAGCGATTTCGCCGTTTTCAGAAGCCCTTTCTCAATCACGGCCCGAGCCACTGAAGCCGTCATCTCGGGCCTGAGACTCATTTTACGGCCGCCGCGATCTTCGAAACTGTACATCTCTTTATGAACAATATCCGTGGCCTCTCCGATTGAACGTGCGAAAAGTTCGGCGGGCTCCAGCAAAGGTGTACGGATCTCCCTGAACCCCCGGGATTCGAAGAAAATCCGTGCCCTCTGTTCGAGCCATTGCCACCTTTCGACTTCACCCGGAAGAATGTCTTCCATCCCCGGAAATGCTGTAAATTTCTGCCTCATCATCCACCTCGGGAACAGACATCTATTCTTTTAAGAAAACGGTGTCTGTCCCAGTTTGAATCAAGCTTCTTCCTCCCCGAATTTTTCGACTTCATAGATATACACTTCGGCCTTTGCGCACTCGGCAGGTTTCAGACCGGCTTTTTCGCGTGCGCACCAGGTGATAAATTCCTCCTTGGACCATTTTTGTTCGACCGCAACCTGCGGAAGAAAAGTCCCGCTCCGCCAACCGTATTTGACATAAACCCCGTGCGTGCCCAACACCAGGTCGGATATGGACTCCATCTTTTTGAGCGCGCCCAAAATGGAAATTTCAATTCGGATCGAATTCAGTTCGGATTTGTCCACAGGCGGAAAACGTGTATCCTGAAAGGCCGCGGCCGTGGCCATCCGAATGACATTCTCGGATAACGGCCGATTCGATTCAAACGTCCCGACGCAGCCGCGTAAGGCTCCGTGTTTATGAAGGGTGACAAAACACCCGGCCTTCACTGCAAGTGCCGGATCATCGGAAGGGTTCGGCAATGAGTCCCTTTTTTCCAAATAGAGGCGGATCGCTTCCCTTGCCAAATGAAGCAATGTCTTCCGGCTATTCGATGATAAATCCGGCATAGCCCACCACCCGGGAATAATCTCCGGAAGCCTCGGCGCTGGTGGTATATTCCACCAGCGTTGCTTTTTTAAACCCCAGTTCTTTCTTCATCGAAAGCACCATGTAAACCGGTACAAAGCCGCACATCGTTATCCGATGTTCCCTAATGGACCGAGCAAGCGCCTCTTCATCCAGGGCCTCAATGGCGTCCAGGGCGTACCGGTCTTTCTTGCGCGTCGCCTCTTCGTTTTCATAATGACTCATGTCCGTTGAAATCACCAGGAGGACGGGTTCTTTTTCGGTTGCAAGTTTTGCGGCGCACGCCGCCGCCACTTCACACGCCAACTTTAAATCCGAGGTCCCCACAACAAGGGGGACAATTTCAATGTCAGGATTCCTCGCCTGCAACAACGGAATCTCCACCTCCAGACAATGTTCAAAACGGTGAGCATCGATATCGACTTCCAAATGCCGGGACGAACTCACGATCGTCTTGGCAAGATCTGCGTCGATCGGCACCTTACCGAGCGGGGTCTGCCATTCACCCTCCGCGACCACAGAAAACTCCGGTCCATAGCCCGTATGATTGGGCCCAATTAAGAAATTCCTGCGTGGTACGTCCACGCGAGACACCACCCGGCACGCGGTTTTTCCCGAGAAAACATAACCGGCGTGCGGCAGGATGACCGCCTTGGCCGTAACCGGATGAACTCCATGGACAAAATGGTTTTGAAAAAATTCACGAAGTTCGCGCGGAGCGGCCGGATAGAAGCTCCCGGCAACATGAGGTTTTCGAACATGCATGGAGG
>JAMWDC010000016.1:12584-13642 GCA_023819025.1 Candidatus Omnitrophota bacterium
AACTTTTTTTTCTTTGAGGCACGCATCTTACGGCGTCTTTTCTCGCTGGGCTTTTCGTAATGTTTACGGGCTTTCAAGGCCTTCAAGATCCCTTCCCGTTCCATCTTCTTTTTAAGCCTTTTGAGAGCCTTTTCTAACGGTTCGTTCTCCGTAATATATATTTTAGGCACCCCGATTGGACCCCTTTTTTGTGTTGGAATATGTGAAGCAACCCAAACGCTGGGGTATTATACGCCATTCACTTAGATGGTCAAGGTTTAGGTGCCTGCTGTCAACGCTAAATAGAAATGTCCCCTTTTGTGCGACTGAGTGCCAGGTTCATTAAGTTCGAGTGATAATTCCCACCTCACCCTCCCCTCTCCCTTCCAAAGGAGGATGGATTAGGGTGAGGGTTCTCCACCGCATTCTCAGTGGCTTCTAGAACCTCTTTTGTCTTCTCCATCACCTCATGATCCCAAAATCGGTAAACCCGGTAGCCTTACTGATTTAAAAACTCTGTTCTTCTCCTGTCATATCCCCGCTCGCTCTCCTCACTGTGTTGCTCCCATCCAGTTCACTCAGGATCTTCTTCTCGATCTAGCAAAAATCCCCAATAAATGGCCGATCACATATCGACGCCTAAACTTGAGATGCCCAAAACGACGATTCCTCAGAAAATACCAAATCCTCTCTTCTGCATGTATCAGTTCTTTTCTCTGCTTCCGGGCAAAGTCAATCTTCTACTTGTTCCTCAACTTTTCCTCTCACCCTCACCCTGACCCTCTCTCTCTGCTCCGCGAGGGCGAAGGAATCCTGCAGATACAGTCGGACACCCTTTTCTCTTTCCCCTCGTCGGTTTTTCACTTATCCTTTGACCCGCTTTCCCATTCTCCTTTCCTCTGTTCCTCTCCCGACCCGGAACTCGATCTGGCAACTTGTGCCCTGCTTGGGGAAACTCGAAACCACCATCCGGCCCTGATTTTTTCCGACAAGCTTTTGGGTCAGACAAAGTCCCAGACCATTTCCCTCACTCAACGGTTTCGTCGAATAAAATGGAGTAAAAAGATGCCCGATCTCGC
>JAMWDC010000017.1 GCA_023819025.1 Candidatus Omnitrophota bacterium
TCAAAGATTACAACCTTTCGGATCCTCGGACTTTCAATGATAAAGTTCCGGATTTTTTCAAACTGAGCAAGGTTTGATAAAAAAATAATTTCACACTCGGCATGTTCCAAAATGTAGGTAATTTCCATAGACGCGGAAGTTGGATAAAGGGGGACATTCACTGCTCCCAAGCTCAGGATCGCAAAATCTGCGACGGTCCATTCCGGACGATTCTCTGACAGGATGGCAACACGATCTCCTTTTTGAACATGAAGGCTATGTAAACCCAAAGCCACTTTGCGGATCTGGTCCGCCCATTCATCCCATGTCAGGCGTTGATAGCAACCGCCCTGCTTATAAAGGAGGGCCTGACGCTTTCGATAGCGTCCTGCACGGTGAAGAAAGATTTCGACTAAATTCAGCGATTCTTCGTATTGAAGAGGTCTATCCACGGCCCGTCGTTCCTTCAAGTTAAAAGGCTTAGCCTGTAAAAATTTTGGCAAATGGAAAGTAACTCGGAAAACAACGGAAGGATCATCCTTGGCCCGTCTCGGAATGGAATTTCCAAATTGGACTGTCCCCCTTTCATTAACGAGTACCAGAGAAACTGCAAAAACCAAACGCAATGCCAAACTTTTGATCGTTTGTCCAGATGCCCATAAGCCTCCTCTTTGGATGGATCCGTCGGGGCTCAGAAGAGGGCATGAATTTAGGGAGTTTTTGAGGACGGATCGGAATTTCCTGACTCGACTGTCGCCGCGGATTCGGACGTCCCAGACATGGAACTTACAAAATCAAGATTCTCCTTCGCTTGTTCTTCGATCAGGCGTACTTTTTCTTGACGGAGCAACTCTTCCGTTACCCCAGTTTGTGCTTGATCTTCATTTTTTCTTTTTAAATCTTCCAGCATCTTTTGATGATAGCGCGAGACCTCATCGATGCGCTGCAGCGCCGTAACTTGAGCGCGATTATGCTTTTTGAGGGTTTGATTCAACCTCATAATATGATTGATCTGACTTTGAATCCTAGCCACCTCAAGTTCGTTCGTAGGAACCGTCGGATTTTTGACGTTGATACCCGAAGGGAGTCGAGGAAGATTCGGCACTCCAGAACCATCCAGATTCGTTTTGACGGGAAACCTCTCCTGGCCATCAACGGACTTGATCACACCCTTCTCACTGTAGATGACGACCGCCGATTTATCTTGAGTCTTATCCGTCTTGGCCTCGCCGCCCGCAGACTTCACTGTTTCGGACCTCTCCGCTTCCACCGGCTGAACCACTCTCGACGCATCCGCCGTTGCTTCGGCGGGAGTCTCTGCCTTTGCGGAATCTTCGGTCGGTTGGACCATCCTGTTTGTCTCGGATGAGGACGCAACGCTTGGGGTTTTAAGCTTCGACTCCTTCTTTGGGCTCGTGTGCAAAAAGGAGAAGGCCAAACTCCCCAGACCTAGCACCACGATCAGACATACTATTTTCCCACGCATCAATGTCTCCCGCATCCCACTTTTGTAACCCTTGTTTTGATATAAATTAACGGCCACTTTGTAATGCGAGTTTATTTATTATTGCACGAATGCTTTGAGCTTTCAAACGCCTTTTGGTTTTGGCCGCACTTTGAAGAACCATTTGGAGTCGAACTATAAAGACGGCCGTGGAATCTCGGGCTACTACAGTTTAAGCACTGTAAGACTGAGGGGGACGGATTCTGTAAAAGTTAGAATGCCATAAGGTTTTTTAAACCTTTTTCGACGCGGATGCCAGAATTCTGAGGTTCATTCCATAAGCAATCTTTTAATTTCCGGAAGTTGCTCTAAGGTTTTCTCCTCACCCATCCGAACGAATTTATCAGGTTCGTAAAATTGAGCCCAGTGGCCATCGTAGACCACGGGATGAATCACGACATCCGCTTCCCCAGCGGACGATTCCGACAATTCATACTCCATGAATAAAATGGTGTTCATGATCACATTGAAAACGTTGTCGGCATAACGGTTCTTCAGATGCTCGGATATTATAGCCAACGTCTTTTTCCAAAAATTTTTCGCCGCAAGATCTCTCAACTGCTGGTATCGGACATGCTTCAAGAGTCGGTTCCGTTCGATCCGGTCCTGAGGTCCCAACAATACGTTGACCGCAATGATCTTTTTGACCCCCATCTGTGTGAGGACCTTGATTGGCAAAGGATCAATGACCCCGCCATCAATAAAAAAATTCGCCTTGTAAAAGAAGGGCCGGAAGAAACCCGGGATCGAAATGCTTGCACGCACCGCAGAAACGACCGGACCCGTCTCAAAGATGACCTGTTCGGAAGTAAAGAGATTTGTCCCCACGACCTTGACCGGTATTTTTAAATCCTGAAACGTTCGATCTCCCAAATAAGATCGCAGGAAGCGGACGATTTGATTCCCTTTGAAAAATCCCCGGTAAACAACCGACAAATCTCGAAAACCGAGAAGATGGGAAAAACCGGAACGTTTTGTATGTAAGGTGTGCGCGATCTCATGCAAATCATCGGCCGAATAGCCGGCCGCCCATAAAACACCCAACAGTGCCCCGATACTCGAACCCGCAATGACATCCACCGGGATATTCTCCCTCTCAAGAATCCGCAGCACACCGATGTGGGCGAGACCATACGCGGCACCACTGCCCAAGACCAAGCCGACCAAGGTACCGGCCCATTCCTTGGCCAAATAGCGAAGAACGGTCTGGTATTGGGAACCGCTGCTCGGAGGCAATAACGAGAAAATGCGATGTTGCAGAATCGTTTCGTTTTTTTCGAAATCCCGCTCCTCTTTAACGCTGGCCGATGGGATGATAACCTTGATTTCCAACTTGCTGAATCCGAAACTTTGAACAAATTCCTTAATGGCTTGGGAGCAATCGGATAACTGAGAAGTTTCCGGCTCGCAATACACATAGACGACGTCCGACAATTTCAGGGCTTTGAAACTCGGGTGATCGATATTCCTGGGTAAACGCAGCATCAGATAGTCGTAGTGAAAAGTGAGAAAGGTCAAGAAATTGAAGATTTTCTTTTCGATCGACTCGTCCTGGTCATCCGCATAAACATGGAGGTAATAAAAACCTTTGGGGTGCGCCACCCGGCTCGACTGGATATCCGAATCTCTCAAGACCTCCAGGCGGGCGAGGTCATAACTGATATACGAATCCTTTTGAAAAACCTCATGAAAGAGCGGCAATTGTTCAGAGACAAAATCGATCACAATCACACGCCTCTTTGTTTCGCTTGCAACGCTGCCGGCAAAGTCCAGCCAAAAATGAAACATGGACTCCATGCTGGAGGTCGAATAAAGTGTCGCAATTTTGATTTCACGGCCGAATTCCTCACCTTCGGTTTTGGCCAGCCGATGCCCCAGGGAACGGCTTAAATGCAAGGAGAGTGCCGGGATTTCGTTCGCAAGTTTTAGAAAATCCTCTTTATCAAGCTTAAATATTAAACCATCGCTCTTGGCATCGACCGACGCGCTGTGCGGCTTGCCCGTTAAGATGGAGGATTCCCCAAAATGATCACCCCGGTAAAAATAATTGATATTTTCTTCGCCGCCGTTCGCCCGGACTTTGCGATACAGCCGGAACCGGCCCGAAATCACGGCATAAAGTCCCTCGGCGGGCGTCCCTTCTTCATACACTTTGTCTCCCCGTCGGTATTGAACGATTCTCCCCTTTTTCTCGATGGACTTTAGCTCGGCGGGAGTGAGAGATGAAAAAAGTGGGATGTTCTCGAGGGAATAGCCTTTATACAAATCGATCTTACGGCCGAAATTGAAGAGTGCCATGGCACCATCATTATCGGCCAAAACGATTCACGTCTAGAGAGGACGACATCGGGAATCCGGTGTTGCTTGAATTTAAAGTAGTCGGAAATCCCAAAGACGTGATCCGTCAGCCATCCGCTAAATCACCACCCAATGATCAGTGGCCTGTTCTGCCATGATTTGCGACGGATGTCGCGGTTTAAGGTATCATGAGTAAACGCCGAATTTCACGCTTCCACTGCTCCCGTAATACCTGTCTTTGAGAAACCGAACTTCGAGGAAGAAATCGGAGATACTTACGCCGGCGATCGATAGCCTTGAGATCGGACCAGAATCCAGCCATTCGTGCCGACAGCTTTGCGACGCCCCAGGCAGTGGATTCTGCAATATCGGAAACCAAAATTGGGACACCCAAAAGATCTGCCTGAAACTGCATCAGGAAGCGATTTGCGGTGGCTCCACCGTCGACCTTGAGTTCTTTAATGGCATAACCTGAGTCGCGTTGCATGATCTCCAAGACATCTGCCGTTTGTTGGGCAATGGATTCCAAAACTGCCCGAACAATATGCTCCCGCCGGGTTCCCCGTGTCAGCCCCGTGATCATGCTCCGCACGTGGGGATTCCAATACGGGGATCCTAAACCCACAAGGGCCGGTATGACAACGACCCCGCTCGTGTCTTCCACGTTTTTAGCCAAAGTCTCGGTTTCGCCGGCGTGTCTAAAAAATCCCAATCCGTCACGCAACCATTGAACCGCAGCGCCAGTAATAAAAATCGACCCTTCCAACGCATATACCGGCTTCCCATTTTCATCACAGGCCAGCGTTCCCAACAATCCGAACGGAACCTTTTGAGGGCGTCTCCCGATATTAAGAACCGCAAAACAACCAGTTCCGTACGTATTTTTCGCTTCACCTGCCCGATCACAACCTTGTCCATACAGGGCCGCCTGCTGATCGCCCATCACGGCATAAATGGGAATCCCTTGACGCAGGCATCCTTGAGATACGGTTTCTCCAAAGTAGCTCCCAGATTCCTGGACTTGGGGAAGAATCGAGGGTGGTATTTTAAACATCCGGAGTAACTCGTCATCCCACCGGCGTTTTCGGATACATAAAAGCAGCGTTCGGGAGGCATTCGTCAAATCTGTAACATGAACACGCCCCCCTGTCAACTTCCAGATCAGCCACGTGTCGATGGTCCCGAAAAGAATTTGCCCTTTGCGCGCTTTGCGTTTCAATCCCGGGACATGCTCCAACAGCCAATGAATTTTCGTTCCCGAGAAATAAGGATCCATGACGAGGCCGGTTTTATTTCGGACCGTATTTTCCATGCCTCTCTTTTTAAGCTGTTCGCAGAACGAGGCTGTCCTCCGATCCTGCCACACAATGGCCGGATGAACGGGCCGACCTGTTTTTCGATCCCATAAAACGGTGGTCTCCCTTTGATTGGTAATCCCCATACTGGCAATTTGGGAGGGATGAATCCTGCCGCGCGTTAGGGCATCTGAAATAACTTTGAGAACAGAATGCCAAATCTCTTGAGGGTCATGTTCGACCCAGCCGGTTGAGGGATAATATTGACGAAACTCCCGATAAGACGAATTTAAAAATTTGCCGCGCTGATTATACAAAACAGCCCGGGTCCCTGTGGTTGCTTGATCAATCGCTAAGACAACGGATTTCTTCATGTTGAGTTTTCCCAAGATCGTCCCCGAAAAACTCGGCGGTTATGAATATCCACAAAAAGCCATATCCCTAACGAATCGTTCCAACTTCCGCATTCTTCAGATAGGAAAATTCTGAAAAAGGTTACCACCGGAAGATATCTCTGGAAGACAAAATAAAAAAACTGCACTCCAATGGCCACCTTAGTTCGCAGGTCATCAAAGTACAGTTGGGATAGTTATCACTTCGGATTCTTGGATTTTCAACCTGTGCCCTCCGCCGACTGATTCTTTAAGAGGCACCGATTGCAAATACAAAAACTCTTGAATGGATATTTTGGCTAACCGAGTTCGCTGATTTCCTCTGGATCCGCCAGGTCATTGACCTTGGTTTCCAGCCAGTGATTGTAAGCATAATCCAAAATCCGGAATTTATCGACAGGATCCATCATTAAAAACCGCACACCTTGATCGTAGCCCTGATTATGTCCTGGAGCCGGCTTAGACCACATCACTTTGCCTGAAGTGTGAACCGGCTTGGGATCATCGGGGATGGTAATTTCCATGTCAACCACGGTTCCTTGCTTCAGGTGAGAACCAGAATTCATTTTGATACCCTCTCGGGATAAATCACGGCTCAAACTAATCCCCTTCACCTCCGGCATATCACTGGCCTCGAATTTGACACTCATGTAAGCGTCAAAGCGCTTAAATTTCCGTCGCTCTTTTTCCATGCGTTGCCTTCCTTTCAGCTTGGAAATTCGGTTGTGAGTGTTCCGGCTGCCTCACTCTAACCTAACAAAAAAGACTTTCATAACCCATTAAAAAAACTAGAGTTACGAATACCTTTCTCTGTTATCTGATAAAACTATAACACATGCCTTTTGTAATTACAAGGGTTCGACCAAATATTTTTAACTTTTCTCGTGCAAAGTGCTTAAAATTTAAAAATTGTGTCTCCGAAGACATTTTCTTGTCTCTCTAGCGATAATTGGTAAACTGAATAGGGATATCTAACGGCGTATTTCGCAAGTACTCAATAACGGCTTGGAGTTCATCCTTGCTCTTGGAAGTCACCCGAATTTGATCCCCCTGAATAGCGGCCTGGGCTTTACATTTCATTTCTTTAATCTTCTTCACAATCTCCTTGGCTTTGTCCTGAGGTATGCCCTGGACCAACGTCACTTCCTGACGGAGTGTTCCTTCGAAGGCCTGTTGCGGCTCTCCAAACTGGAGTGCTTTCAGGGGAACTGTTCGGGAGGCCGCTCGGGTCTTTAAGATGTCCTGAAGGTTCCTTAATTTCAGCTCGTCGTCCCCGATTAAAATAATCTTTTTCTCGTCCTTCAAAAATTCAATCGAGCTTTTGCTCCCTTTAAAATCAAAACGATTCCGTAATTCTTTAAGAGCCTGATTGGTCGCGTTATCGATCTCCTGGAGATCGATCTGTGAGACAATATCAAAGGAAAACTGTTGAGGCATATCGGTTACGGTACGATTTCTCGAAAACCTTTTTGTACCCGTGATTGGACAAATTGATGAAGTAACTCGTGGTCTTTCCCCTCAAGATCCACAAACTCGATACCCGTATCATAAAGCTTCTTGCGAAAGTCTGGACTTCCCGTCGGGATGGTCCAGACCACACGGCCTGTTCCCTCAATTTGGGGCAAGCTGGGGTCCAGTTCTAATCGAAGACGGCACCGGCTAAACCGTTCCAAGGGATGGTCCAAGATAACAGCAACGCCGCCCGCGCCGACATTTTCCGTACTGGTCCTTACAGGAAGAAGGTTTTTTGACTCTGATTGGATGATGATTTCGCAACGAAGATTGAGACGAGGAAATTTCCGTTTATCAAATCCATCCCACATGATCAGAACCTCGAAAAGGTTATGATCCGCACAGTATCAATCCAACGTCAAACGGCGGATGAAGGCATCCTGGAAAGATTTTGATATTTGATTTTTTCGGAACTTCTCAAGTTCATCCTGGGCCTGGCTATAATCCTTGAAATTTCCCGTGAATACCGAATAGTAGGTCTTCCCGCTTGGGCTTTTTAAAGACCGGACAAAGGCAGAAAAACCAACCTCCCCAAATTTTTTGATCAATCGCTCGGCATCGCTTTCCACCGCAAATGTCGCTACCTGAATGACATAGTATTTCCCCTGTTTGGGCGAGCGCGTTGGAGGCGTCGATTTACGGTCGAATGAGGCCTCGGTCATTTTTTCTTCCGTCAAGGGAGGGATAATGAGAACATTTTGCGTTTCGATAACACGGGGCGATTCGAGGGGGCTCTCTGCTTCTTGAATTACGGGGCCTTGAGGGGATGTTATGGGCGACAAGGGTAAACGCTTCCTCGGCATTTTCATTGCCTGTTCCCGCTGGACGTTGAGGACATGAATCCCCCAAAATAGAACAAAAAGAAAAGCAAACCCACCAGCCCAGTAGGCAAGTCGTTTTGATTTAAAAACATAAAACCCGAGGGTCTCCAACATAGCCAGAAGAGCACGCAGACAAGACCGAACAATCACGGCCAACACTGTACGGAGAGAAGTCCAACTGGATTTTCGCACAGATGGGGTCGTGGGGCGGGACAAAACTGGGGCGGGCTCTTTTTTCTTGGATTCTTCATACCAGCCAAGCCGTTTGGCCTTCTCAATGACTTCAACTTCCTCATCAGCCCATTCGGTTACACGCGCTAAGCGTTCTTGTTCCTTTTTCTTCTCGCGCTCCTTCAAATCATTCGTACTCACTTCGGACTGAATTTTTGTTGTATCCAAAGATTTTGTGGATTGAATGGACTCACCTGAAGGGGGCAACGGCTCTTTACCTTTGGGAACAATTTTGAAATCGGAATCACCGGTTGGAGGCGAATCATGAGGTTTATCCGTGAAGTCTCCATACAGTCTATCTTGGATTTCTTTTTCCGTAAGGGCCCGAAAACCTTCTTTTCGTTTTTGTTTATTACCAAATAATCCCATCGATCATCCGTCCTAACGATTAAAACTCAACTGGAAATCAAGCCCTGAATAGGCTAGGCATTCTTTTTAGCCCAAGCCGCTATCGAGAGCGAGAATTTAAGGAGTTCGAACGAACCCAACTGTAATTTCGCACGAGGCGAGAATCCACACTTTCTACAAAGCTGAATGGCACCTTCCATGCGGGAAGTTGTTCTAAAAACAACCTCGCCATACCCCACTTCAGAACAGAACTGAAGGGCACGGTCAATCAATCTCATGCCGATCCGCTGATTTCGGTAAGGGGTGTCCACAAACAAACGCCGCAAGAGGGCCACCCGGTCGTCTTCTTTTTTAATGGCGACGGTTCCGACCACTCGATCTCCATCCACCGCAACAAAGAATGCTTCACTGATTCCCCCGTAAGTCTTACTGACATCGTCCAAGTCATCCGTGGGATAGGCCGCCATATCTTCACGAAACTCCTGATTCATGATTTTAACAACCAAATCCTTGACAGCTTTCTGATCTTCTTCGGCGAACCGACGAATGGCAATCATGGAATTTTTAAAACGAATGGATTTTGGTTACGCCTATTTTTTTGTTTTTGTTTTTGTTTTTGTTTCTTTGGCAGCCGGCGCTTCCTTTGGAGCAGACGCCGCCGTTGCTGGAGCTGCGGCTACCGCTTCTTTACCTGCCTCGGCAGTGGCAGTTTGCGGCTTTTTAATCTTGATTTTGATCGATTTAACTTTTGGAAGCCCATACACCGATGATCGATCGTTCCATTTTTCCTGATCCTTAAGGATTTTGACACGTTCAAAACGCTTAAAAACACTGCGGTGTTTAGTGCTGACTTCGTCAAATCGCAAACTCGGATGTTGAGACATGTGCCCTACCCTTTTTGACCTTTCGAGAAGAAATAAAAGGAATCCCTCAGCCCTTATTGCTAATGCACTCCTCCCGTTCCCTGTCAGGATGATCCTGATGAAAATTCACGGATCAGTGACTCACGAATAAAATTCTAAGGAGCTTGGGACCGTAACCTCCGAATGCGCTCAACCGCCTCTCGAACCTTTTCTCCTTTGGGGTCGAGCTTGAGATACGCGACATAATGCTGTAATGCCAAGGCCGTATTATACTCATCTTCATAAAGTTTGGCTAGCTGAAAGTGGACATCCGGATAGTTCGGGTTCAGTTCGAGGGAACGCTTGAAACATTTCTTGGCCTGAACCCAATTCTTTTCTGCCAAGTACAGTCGCCCCAAATTATAATGCCCTAACGCATGCTCAGGATTCAGCGTGGTAGCCCGTTCCAGATGATGCCGCGCTAACTCCAGAGACCCCTTACACAAATAAGTATCACCCAGATTACATTCCGCTACCGCATTGTTGGGATCCAATTCCAAGGCTATCTGATATTCCTCGATGGCCTTGTCAAATCTTTTTTCTGCATAGAAGACATTGGCGAGGTTGATATGAAAGGCGGCGGTCTCTGGCTTAAGGCGTATGGCTTTTTTGAAATAATCCGCGGCTTTATTGAAATTTTTTTGGACATAGTAAAGGTTGCCGCGATTACTATAAGCAATGGCAAGGGTTGGGTCGGCCGCAATCGCCTTCTCATAATACTGCGCGGCCTCTTCAGGTTTCCCCATGCTTTCCATTTGGAGTCCCTGATTATTATAAACAACGGCTTCCTGCCAATCGTCCAGGGCCGGATAAATGTCTGCCACCGCTGAAAAAAGACCAAGGGGGAAAAAAGTAATGAGAAGAAATTTTTTGAATATCACGCATTCATCCTACCAAAAAAGAATCATGATCGCAAATCATGAAAGTGTCATGAAAGTTAAATCGGAGTGGTCGGCGTAAGCCGGACATAGGCATCCGGCGGGGCAAGACCCGAAGATTTTAATTCTCGCAAAACTTTTGCGGCCTTTTCCCGGCTATCGAACGTATCCACACACACTTGCAGGTACCTCCCGCTGGGAATGACAAACCCACCGTATCCCTTTTGTCCCAGTTTAAGAATCTGTTCCTCAGCCTGTTTGTGTGACGTGTAAGTAACTACCTGGATCGTATATCGTTTGCCGGAAACTTTGGATAATTCGGCAGCCATTGTATCCATTCTTCCATTAAGACCCACATTGTCTTCGAGGATGGTCACTCGCGGAGGGGCGAGCACGGCTTTCGGAATCGATGGGGAAGCCGATACAGACGCGGGTGGTTGCTGAACTTCTCGGGCTTTCAAAATCTTTTGCGTGAGATCGGAGACAATCCGCTCCCGCATTTGACGTTCGGCCGCCAGTTCAGCGAGGGCAAACCTTTTCCCTTTTTCCACACCGATCGAAAACACAAGCACATAAAGAATCACCAAGGCAATGATGCCGACCATGATCTGGTCCAGCCTTAATGAAACTCGTGTCTGCTCAAGAAACGCAAACTTTTGGATTGAATGGGATGATAGGGATTGCGAGGGAACTTCAAACAAATCGCCTTGCATACAAAGGGGCCTCCGTGCCTGTCAAAATCTTAAGATCCAAACACCGTTGTCGTCAATACCACCGAAACTTAGAAGGCCGTATCCGGCCCTCATTCGGTGCATATTAATTTACGGCAGCTTTCGGCCAAGACCTGAGAGCTCGGTCGGGGTCTTCTTTCCTGACTTCGGTAATCCACTTCAACAATGCCGAATCGCGGACCAAATCCGTGGGCCCATTCAAAATTATCCAAAAGCGACCAGTAAAAATACCCGAAAATCGGCACCCCGTCTTTTCTCAAACACCCGAGTACATCCACATGATCCCGGATAAATCGGGCGCGCTGCTCATCGTCCGGAGTACAGATACCATTCTCACTGACCATAATCGGCAGACGGAACCGGCGAAGCCTTTGAATCAGATCACGGAGCCCTTCAGGGTAAATATTCCACCCGAGGGCATTGCGTTCCCCAATTTTCTCCGGATGATGATCCTTGGAACAGATCTCGCCCATCGAAGGCTTCGCGAACAAACCGCGGAAACGGATAAAATCTTGAGAGTAATAATTCACCGCAAGATAATCGAGCGCACGAGGTTGGAAAAGATATTCACAAAAAATACCCGGATAAAAAAGAAAGCTTCCAATTGCGGCCTCGATAAAAATTTCATTGACAAACCGACTCGTCCACGCGGCGGTCCACCGGTCGAACAGGGAGTGGGATCGGCATGGGGAGAAATAGACCATGTAATTGGCAAACGAAACCCAGACCGGCTTTTTCAAAACGGTCTCATAATAATCATGGATGATGCGGTAAGCGTGTTTATGTGCCTTCACGAGAAACCGGATTACCTTCAACGAATCTTTGTAACAACGACGGCCCGGTGGCCAAAGTCCGGCATAAAAGGAATAATAAACATAAATCAACGGCTCATTGATTGTAATCCAGAACCGGACGTACTTCCCATAAGCCCGAACCACACGCTCCACATAACGGTTGAATGCGTCCACGCACGAAGGCTCGAGCCATCCGCCCTTTTCGCTGAACCAGCGAGGATTGGTAAAATGGTGAAGAGTTACGACAGGTTCGATACGACGGCGGGACAATTCTTGAAAAACTTCTTCATAGTGGCGAAAGGCCTCGTCATTCCAGTGATTCTCTTCCGGTTCGAAACGGCTCCATTCGAGGCTGAACCGATGGGCATTCTGGCCCAGGCTGGAAATCAAGCCGATATCTTCACGAAAGAGCCGGTAATGATCGCACGCAACACCTGAGGGTTCTTTGAGTTTGCCTTGCTGTTCCCAATCCCACCAGTCATTAGCCCGATTATTGCCTTCCACCTGATGGGCGCTTGTGGCTGTTCCCCACAAAAATTGGGATCCGACCCCGGCCTGCTCCATAATCGCCGCTCTATTTGACAAGTTTGATCCGGTTTGGGGGCCACCAGATGAAAACCGCCTTTCCGATGAGATCCTTTTTGGGAACAAATCCCCAATGCCGGCTGTCCGATGACTGATCCGAATTATCCCCCAAAACGAAATAAGAATCCGCCGGGACCTTGATCCGTTGGCCCTTTTTCGCATAATCCCAGTCTTCGCGGTTGTAATAGTAGTGATCCGAAAACGGCGGATCCTCCATGACTCGGCCGTTGAGAATCAACCGGCCGCCCCGGATTTCAATCTCATCGCCGGGCAGACCTGCCAATCGCTTCACAAAATCTTTTTTTCGATCGAGGGGATATTTAAAAACCACGATATCTCCGGGATTCGGCGGATGGAAACGGTATGAAATTTTGTCCACAAAGATACGATCCCCAACCAAAAAGGTGGGTATCATGGAGCCGGTCGGAATTTTATACGGCCCTAAAATAAATGTGCGGATGATCGTTGCTAAAATCAACGCAATCAGGAAAGGTTCCCCCCACTCTTTCCACTGGACATACAGCCAGTCCTTGGGTTGCCGGCGAAAAAAACTCCAGTCCCCCAAGATCTTCCTCAGAAAAAAAATAAGGTAGGCGAGATTGGCCAAGACCAACAGGGTAAGGAAGGAAGACCATACGTGTTGAACGATCAACGTCTTGATGATCAGATAACCGATACCCAATTCGACGGCAAGGGTCACCAGCAACATTTAGCTCACCCTCAGGATTGAAATAAATGCCTCTTGGGGTAGATCCACTTTACCGATCCTTTTCATTTTCTTCTTGCCCTCTTTCTGTTTTTCCCACAATTTCCGTTTCCGCGTAATATCGCCGCCATAACATTTGGCGGTTACATTCTTTCTCAAGGGACTGATGGACTCCCGGGCAATAATCTTGCTTCCCACTGCGGCTTGAATCACCACTTCAAAAAGCTGACGCGGAATTACCTCCTTCAGTTTCTCAACCAAGGCCTTGCCCCGGTAATAGGCCTTTTCGCGGAATACAATGCTCGAAAGCGCATCCACCGGAGTCCCGTTGATCAAGATATCCAGTTTGACAAGATCGGAAGGCTTGTGCCCGATAAAGTCATAATTCAGGGAGCCGTATCCCGACGTCAACGACTTCAACTTGTCATAAAAATCCATCACGACTTCAGCAAAAGGTAATTCATAATGCAGGATCACGCGGGTCGGATCAAGATATTCCGTGCTTTTGTAAATCCCCCTCCTTTCCTGGCAAAGCTGCATGATCACGCCTAGATAGGTTGTCGGAAACATCAGACTCGCGCGAATGTATGGCTCTTCGATGCGTTCAATCGTCTGGGACGACGGAAGCTTTGT
>JAMWDC010000018.1 GCA_023819025.1 Candidatus Omnitrophota bacterium
AAGGCTCACGTTATTTAGGGAATCCGGTGGGTAGACCTGGTTAAGAAAGTTAGTGCATACGGCAACGGTTTTTTTCAAGGGCAGGATTGTCATCACCAAGAGCATAGCGCCGAGTACCGCAGCCCTTTTTAAAGTTATTCCGGGAAGGTTCAGCTTTTGATGAAGCAGATCCCAAGCCGTTTTGGCTCCGAGGGACACAAAAAAATAAAAGGCCGGAAATAGCGGGAACAGGTACCGTACCTCCTTAGGTCCGATGAGGTAGGTTTGGTAAAGAAAAAAGATGGCAAGCCATAGGCCATAGAATAAAAATCGGCGCTCTTTTTCGAGCACACCTCTTACGATTCCCACAGCAGACAAGAGCAGAATCGGCCAAGTGCATGCTCTCAACATGAAGACATAGGCCAGTGAAGCCGGCTCGGGAGTCGAGTTGAATTTGTATTGAAGAAGCAAATAATTGATGAACTTCTGAGGTGCGTTGAGGACTGAGGAAATTCCCAGGTAAGGAAAAAGCAGGACGGGAATCAGAAAGAACAGGAGGAGGGGAAGCCCGGCGAAAAAAATAAATTTTCTCGGAAGGTCATTCAAGATGTCAGCCCATGATTTCTTTTTCGAGGCAAGCGCCATCCATTTCTCGAAAATTTCATAAGACCCGATGACCGCAAATAGCAGGGGGATCAAATTGTACCGCGCCGCCATCGAAGACGTAATACCCAAACAGACCCACCAGTAATTCTTTAACGTTCTTTGGCTGGAGGATTTCAGGTAGAGATAAAAGGTAAGGGCTGTGAGGAAGGTTGCGGGGATGTCTTCTTTGCCAAAGGGTGCATAATGAATCAGTGAAGGATTTAGGGAAAACAACAAGGTACCTGTCAAAGAAATCTCCGTGTTGAAAAAGAGCCTGAGATGCTTGTAGAAAATAAAAACCAAGAGGCCATAGAATGAAACGGCAACAAAGTGGCTGGCCGTGAAAGCAAGACCCGTGGAAGGGAAAAAGGATTCGATAAAAAAAACAGGGGAAAGGATCAAAGGCCATACCGGGCCGGGTTTCCAAAAATAAAGCGCGCCGTTGCGCAGACCCACGGCCCTTGCGTTGAGAAAATTCACGAAGGAATCGAAATAATCAATCTGTAACTGCGAGGCGACGAGGTAGAGGTAATAAAAAAGCGCGGCAAAAATACAACCGATCGTTATCCGATAAATCCCGGCCAGACGATCCCACTGAAAATTTTTCATGAGGTAGGTCCTGGCGAGTATTCTAACGCGGGGATTTATTTTTTTCTACCGAAGTTCACTCGGGCGAATCGCAGCGTGACCGTTCGAATTCACCGATGCAGTTGCGAGACATGGGCGATGGTCAAGGGATCCTTATCGTTTCCGCTTCCGTCTTGAGATTTTATTGATTTTAGGAGAGGCTTTTGATAGACTGTCCATCATTAATAAGGCGTCATAGCCTGTCAAAAAGCCATAGAAATAGGTTCTAAGAAGGAGAGAATTCAATGTGGAATGTCACACGTATTGCCATGTTCTTGACTTTTTCCGCGCTTTTTGCGCTGACCGGTTGCGCGACGAAGAGTACGGAAAAACGGGTCAATAAACTTCAGGCCCAAATTGCAGCGTTAACCGACGAACTGGTTCGTCTTGATGAGGCATTGCAGCAGACCCGCACTTCGTTGGAAGAAGAGCAGGGACGCCTTCAAGCGATCGGTGCCGGTGTCGGCCCTGTCGGGGGGATGTATCGGACGCCCTCGGGTTTCCAACTTCCGGCCGCGGATATTCAAAAAGCACTGAAAAACGCTGGGTATTATACCGGCCCGATTGACGGCAAGATCGGTCCCGAGACGCGTGAGGCACTCAAGGCGTTTCAGAGAGATAATGGTCTTGAGGCGGACGGCATTTGCGGGCGTCAAACCTGGGAGAAACTCCGGGTTCATCTTGGAATCGTAAAGTAATTCCTTCCGGATATCCTTTGTGAAGATTACGGTTACCAGAAGTATCCGTTCTTCCATCCGCAAAGACGAATAAGGATTCTAGTCATCACCCTTTCTAAAGGCCAGCTTCTATATAAGCTGGCCTTTTTTGCCGGCCGAATAGTTGAGGGGTCGGGGAGTTTCCGACCCCCCCCTCAACCTGAGCGTAGCGAAGAATCCTACGAAATCCTTCGCCCGCCTTTCCCGCCCGTTAGACAGGATCCCGCCATAGGCGGTGGTGGCGGGATCAGGCGATTATAGGCGATAGAAAACCACCCCGAGAGCTCGGATAGTTGGACTCTTTCTTGGTTCTGATCAATTAGGGTGAAGCAAGAGAAGCGAACAGGAAATGATTCGGACGAGTTAGCAAGGGCTGTAGTGAGGTGTCTATAACCGATTGAATTACAATAAGTTAAAAGCAGGATCTTAAACTAAAATTGCTCTTGCTCTCCGAATTTGAAAATTTTAATAACGGTGTGCTATACTTTGCTCGTGTTTCGTGTCAGTTTAAGTAGAATTTCCATACAAGGTAAGGATTGATGCTTAGTTTTACAAATCCAGCGGTCCCTCAGCCAGAAGATTTTGATACAGTCAATAACATCTTCCCCGGGATGCATTTTTACCAGTTTTACAAACAGATGGATGACTACCTGCGGGTGTTGATCCCCTTTTTTCACGCAGGTCTTCGGAAAGGGGAATCGGGGCTTTGGCTTGCTTCCGAACGCATGGGATTGTACGATATCGAATCTGCGGTAAGAAGTGCGATTCCGAATCTCGATGATTATTTCACATCGGGTCAGTTCCAGATCCGTTCGGCCGAAACTTGGTATTGCGAGGATGGTGTTTTTGACGAAGAAAAGACCTTTGTCCATGCACGCCAGTATTTGGCCGAGATGCAAAAGGCGGGTTTTATGCAATCCCGTATTGCCGGAGACGCTGGCGCCGTATCTCACGATCAATGGCCGAAAGCTGTAGAGTATGAAAAAAAAATATCTTCCCTTATCAAATCGGCCCCCATCATCGCCCTTTGCGCCTATCCCATTTTGCAGTGCACCCTCACGGATACCAAAGCTGTTCTTGAAGAACACGACAGTGTCTTGGTGGGACGGCTTTAAACTGCAGGTGTTAACGATCCTATTTACTTCTTTCTTCATCCTTTTTACCTTTATTGCTAGAATACAACCCTATGTATTTTCCATTTTTCTCGTGGATGACATGTTTATTCATCTTTATCGCTTCGATCGGATTCTGGCCTTTCGGAGGGGTGAAGGGAGGTCCTCCGCGTAAGAAGACCGCACTTGAACTTCCCCGGAATCCCGAAGAGTTTCGGTATATCCGCATCTGCCTTGGGACAGGGATGTCGGAAGTTTTCATTGATACCGATTCTCCCTATCGCCTTTTGGATCCGACTGGCCAGACGATCTTTAAGGGAAATCAAATGATAAAAACTTCGGTCAGGGTCCTGGGATTCGGAGTGCAGTTAGGCCGTCGTATCTATCGGGATTCTCCGCTGACCGTTGAAAGTTTAGATGAGGGGGTCCGGCTGAACGGCCGTCTTTATCGTCATGCGCTCATGTTTTGGGCAGAATCAGACGGAACTTTGACAGTGGCCAATATGATTTCGATTGAGGACTACCTCAAGGGCGTTTTGCCGTGGGAGGCCAATCCCAAATGGTCGATGGAGGTTCTGAAGGCGCAAGCCGTTGCATCCCGTACTTATGCGTTGTTTAAGGCCATAGAAAATCAGGAAGAGCGGTTTGATTTATCCAAAGACATCCTGAGTCAAGTCTACGGCGGCAAAACCTCGGAGAAACGGATTACCAATCTTGCCGTGGATGGTACGGAAGGGGAGATCCTAACTTACGGAGGTAAGATTTTTCCTGCATATTTCCATTCGACGTGTGGGGGCGGGACGACTTTAGCTGAAAAGATCTGGGATGTGGAGCCGCACCCGGTTCTCCAAGGTGTCAGCTGCAAATTTTGCCATTCCTCCAAACATTACCGTTGGCAGGCTGAATATTCCACACGGGAAATTGAGGACGCTTTACGCAAACATGGGGTCCAAGCCTCCGGGATTGTTGAAATTAAAACTTTGGATCTCGATGATTTTGGGCGTGCGGGGGCCATGGCCATCAAGACAGGCAGCGGTGATTACAAAATCCGGGCCAATGATTTCCGTTTATGGCTCGGCTCTACCCGACTCAAGAGTGTATTAATCGATCGGATTTCTCGGGAAGGTGGTACCTTCATCTTCCGCGCCCGCGGGTGGGGACATGGCGTCGGTTTGTGTCAATACGGAGCCAAGACTCTCTCTGAGCTCGGTTATGGCTATCGAGAAATCCTGAATTATTACTATCCTGGGGCTCAAATCAAAAAATATTTCAGCGCTTGGAGCGATCGGGATAAAGGGTATAATTACTAAAAGTGGTTTCATAAGGTTTTTTAGCCCTAGTGCTTTCAATGGGGTACAAAACCCAAAAGGTACTTATGAAACCGCTTCTAGTGTCGGAATAGTTTATAGTACGAAGCATGTACCCGTAGCTCCCGCCAAAAAGATCGGCGGGCAGGCAATTGGGACTATCCAATTTCCCGCCACAGGGCGTGGCGGATCCGTTCACGAATTTTGGCGGACGCTGGACGCTACGGGCTGGAAAAGTGATCGTGCGCTAACGCCGGGAACGACTTCCTGAGTCGTCGCAGCGTAGCGCTGAATTATAAGATTAAGCGCCCGTAGCTCAATTGGATAGAGCGTGAGCCTCCGGAGCTCAAGGTTGGTGGTTCGAACCCACTCGGGCGCGGTTTCCTGCACGAGCAGAACCCACGGGTGAGGGATCGCACCAACACGAATCGGGTTGGTGCCCGGGACACGCGCAGGTTGTGCGAGTCGAGAAATCGTAGTCACACGGACGGCGTTAACATCCATCACGATACATCGACTGATTGCAGATCGAGGGACGAAAGATTTCCGTGATCATTTCAAAAATTGTTAAAGTGCTTCCAAGTCTTGTCATCATCGGCCTTCTTGTTTTTGGAATTTTTTATCTCCAAAAGAAGCTGGAAGAAACCCGGATTCTGAAAGAGGTTATTCAACGGTTATCCAGCGATTCGCGCGTTGCTGAAGTCCTGGTGACCAAAAATGAGCTGGATGAAAGTACCGGGAAGATCCGAACGACCCTTAAGTTTTTGGAGTTCGATACGGAGGGTCGGCCTTTGGCTCCGAAATATTTTACTTTTGAAGGAAACATCATTCAGTTTCAGTCGCTGGTGGTCCGCTTCGACGACCGGCTTGTCCAGGCCGGTGATCGGTTGCGCGGTAGAAGTGCCTATCTTTTCCTGAAGGCATTTTCGCTGGATTCCGAACCGCCCCAGATTTTTGATATCACCGAAGCGCATCAAATTCCTTCGGGATATAAAATTCCCGGCATTCGATCGGATTTTGAAACCAGACTTTGGAAAGAATTTTGGAATTATGCCTTAAGCCCCAGCTTGCGTCATCAGGCCGGTGTCAAAAATGCACAGATCGAAGCGCCGGGTTCGTTGTTCGTGCCGGGCACAATCTATCTCTTGAAGATTGAGCATGATGGCGGTATCCGGATTGACACCGAGCCCGTCCCGGAAATTTTAAAAGGGGAAAAGCTGTAAAATGCTCCTGCAGTTTTAAAGTTTCAAAATGTCTCTTCGAATCGTTACCATTTTCGGCAGTGCCCAAGCCAAGGAAAGTGATGCGTCCTATCAACAGGCCTTGCACGTCGGTCGGCTTCTTGCTCAAAATGATTTTACGGTTTGTAACGGCGGGTACCGAGGGATTATGGAGGCCTCGGCGCGCGGTGCTTGTGAGGCCGGCGGAAAAACTTTGGGGATCACGACGGTCCAGTTTGCAGGGAAGGTTAATCCTTGGATCCAGGAAGAACGTTCGATGAAAACCTGGAAGGATCGTTTGTTCAGCCTGATCGAGACCGGCAATGCTTATGTGCTCTTTAATGGCGGGACAGGGACTCTGACCGAGTTGTTCGTTGTCTGGGAAATGACCAATAAGGGATTGTTAAAAAATCCGATCATCCTTATCGGCGATTTTCTTCATGCGCTTCTGGAAAGGCTCAAAAAAGAAAACGCGGTTCTCTTTAACGGCTATTTAAAAATTGCGAAGACCCCGGAGGAAGTCCTACGTTATCTTAAAGAAACATGAAATATTCTCTTGCCGATTTTGATTATACACTGCCCAAAGAACTCATCGCTGCATATCCTCTTCAGGACCGGACCCGTGCGCGACTTTTGAGGATCGATCGCCGGACGGGGAATTTTTCGCATCATATCTTTCGTGATCTTGTGTCCATGTTTGTTCCGGGAGATCTTTTAGTCCTCAACAATACCAAGGTCCTTCCTGCGCGGATCTTCGGTAAAAAAACAACGGGCGGGAAAGTAGAAGTCTTTCTTCTCAAAGAGCAGGAGCCCGGCGTGTGGACCGCGCTTTTAAGGCCGGGTCGCGGTATGAAGAAGGGTGCTCGACTTTTTCTTGGCGAAAATGGCACGTCTTTGGAAACCGAGGTCCTTGATGATGCAAAGCCAGGTTCGTGTGTACGGCTTTTCCGGTTTGATGACGGTTCTTTAAAAGAAAAAGTTAGGAAGATCGGGCATATTCCGCTTCCGCCTTACATTCATCGTCCGGATACCTCGCTGGACCGCGAATTCTATCAAACCGTCTTTGCCGAAAAAGAAGGGGCAGTAGCTTCGCCGACAGCCGGCCTTCATTTTGATCGTGCCATGCTTGCCGAGATCCAGAAAAGAGAGGTTGAAATTTGTTATATCACTCTCCACGTCAGTTATGGTACCTTTCGGCCGCTTACCCATGCAGATTTGTCAAAGGGTGAGATTTTTGAAGAGAGCTATGAGATTACCGAAAACGCTGCCCGGCAATTAAACAAGGCCTTAGAGGAAAAACGGAGAATTATCGCTTGCGGGACAACGTCGGTCCGAGCCTGTGAATCGGCGGCCGTGAAGGAAAATGATTCCGTAAAAGTTACTGCCGGCAGAGGGGTGACGCGCCTTTTTATCTTTCCACCGTATGAGTTCAAAGTCGTTCAGTGTTTGATTACGAATTTTCATTTGCCGAAGAGTTCCTTGCTTTTTCTGGTTGCGGCTTTTCTTGGGCGCGAGAAACTTTTTAAAGGCTACGAAGAGGCCATTCGGGAGCGCTACCGGTTTTATAGTTACGGCGACGCAATGGTCATTTTGTAAAGTGACGAGCGGTCCTGATTTCTTTCCGATTCTGTCATTCTGAGGTGTCTTTTGCCAAAGGATCGGACGGGATTCTTCGCCGCGTACTTGGGTGCAGCTCCTCAGAATGACAGCATCGATGAACGGGCATAGGGGATAGAATATTGTGCAGATAAAAAAAAGTAAAAAAACCGAACTCGCCAAAGTTTTGGAAGGAGGCTTCGAATTTAAGATTCTTCATACGGATACAACCACTCGGGCTCGGGTGGGGTTATGCAAAACCGCGCATGGCATGTTTGAAACGCCTGTTTTTATGCCGGTCGCGACCCAGGGAACGGTGAAAGCGCTTAGCCCGCGTGACCTGAACGATATCGGCACCGAAATTATTTTGGCCAATGCTTATCACCTTTACATCCGGCCGGGAATCGATATAATCAAACAGTTCCACGGACTTCACCATTTCATGGGGTGGCCGGGCCCCATCCTCACGGATAGCGGCGGTTATCAGGTTTTTTCCTTGAGCCGTTTGAGGCGGATTTCCGAAGAGGGGGTCTGCTTCGCATCCTACTTTGACGGGGATGAAATTTTTCTGACGCCCGAAAAAGTGATTGAAATCCAAGAAGCGATGGATAGCGACATCGCGATGGTCTTCGATGACTGTCCTCTGCCGACCAAGGACCGGAAAAGGATCAAGGAATCCTTGGGATTAACATTACGTTGGTCTGAAAGGGCAAAAAGGCGGCATCGGCTCAGGTCCCAAGCTTTGTTCGGGATTGTGCAGGGCGGGATCTTTGAAGATCTCCGCCGCGAATCTCTCGAAAAGACCGTCGAAATGGATTTCGACGGTTACGCCCTTGGGGGATTATGCGTCGGAGAACCCAAGGAAGATACCTTGCGGATTTTGGATACGATAATGCCTGCGATGCCCGAGGCCAAACCTCGTTATTTGATGGGCGTGGGGACGCCCTTGGATTTTCTGGAGGCGATTGAACGCGGTGCCGACCTTTTCGATTGCGTGAATCCGACGCGTTATGGACGTAACGGTACCGCCTTTACTCGATCCGGATTGATCGTTGTCCGTAATGGCAAATATCAGCGTGATCCAGAGCCGATCGATTCGGCATGCGGATGTTACACCTGCCGTCATTTTTCGCGTGCCTATCTCAGGCATTTGTTGAACGCCGGAGAAATGTTGGGCCCCCAGTTGTTATCGTTTCATAATGTTTATTTTTTCGTCAATTTTGTAAAAACGATACGCGATAAAATCCAGCAGGGCAAATTCTCGGATTTCAAGAAAGATTTCATGAATCATTTCGATCCGGATTGCCGATAAAGAATTACGAGGCGAAGCGGCCTGCCAAAGCCGCTTCGGAGGAATTTAATCGAAGGAGCCAACATTATGATTGAAGATTTAGCTTACGCAGCAAACGCAGCGGGGCCAGCGACGGCCGAGCCTAATCCAATTTTAAGTTTTATGCCGCTCATCTTGATGTTTGTCATTTTCTATTTTTTGTTGATCCGGCCCCAGCAGAAACGCCAACAGGACACACAAAAAATGATCCAGAATTTAAAAAAAGGCGACCGGATCATTACCTCGGGCGGGATCCTCGGCGAGATTACGAGCATTCAGGAGGATTATGTGGTGATCAAGGTGGGCAATAATGACCTGACCAAGATGGAAGTTCTCAAAAGTGCCATTGTTGGGCTGAGGCAGGAGAAAAAGTAGGAGACCTTTTTTATGGATAAATATTACAAGTGGAAAGTCCTTTTAATTATTGCAGTCGTCGCCTTTTCGATCTGGAGAGCGTATCCTCCGAACGAAAAAATCAACCTGGGGCTTGATCTTCAGGGTGGCATGCAGCTTTTGCTTCAAATTGAAATCGACAAGGTGCCGGTGGACGTCCGCGAGGACGTAGCGGACCGCGCAACAGAAATTATCCGGAACCGTATCGATGAATTCGGCGTCCGCGAACCGGTGATTTCCAAGCAGGGGAAGGATCAGGTCGTGGTACAGCTTCCCGGCGTTACGGATCGCAAGCGTGCCAAAGAAATCGTGGGGAAAACGGCCCTGCTCGAATTTAAGCTCGTCGAGGATAACACGGAATTAATTAAGAAAGCGGATCAAGGCAATGTCCCCGAAGGATACGAATATAAGAGACTCGAATCCCGGGGCAGCAAAAGTGCCTTTAACCCGCCGTCCATCCTTCTTCATAAGGATGCCGCGCTGACCGGGGATCATCTGGTCAATGCCAGCGTGGGGTTCGACCAATATGGACAGCCCATTGTTCAACTGCAGTTCGATAAGAAAGGTGCGGATATTTTTGATAAACTTACCTATAGGAATATCGGAAAACAATTGGCCATTGTCCTTGACGGGAATGTTCATTCAGCCCCGGTCATCCGGGACCGAATCCCCAGCGGGCAGGCCCAGATCTCGGGTAATTTTACCGTGGAAGAAGCGAGCGATCTTGCCTTGGTATTACGGGCCGGCGCATTGCCTGCGCCAGTCAAAATTATCGAGGAGAGAACAGTCGGTCCCAGTCTCGGAAGAGATTCCATTGAAAAGGGAATTAGGGCAACCATCCTGGGCGGATTGATCGTATTTATTTTTATGCCGCTTTATTACCTGATCTCGGGATTCATCACCGATATCGGATTGGTTATTTATGCGATTATCGTTCTCGGGGCGATGGCCGCGTTCAAGGCCTCCTTGACCTTGCCGGGTATTGCCGGCTTTATTTTGTCCATCGGTATGGCCGTGGATGCCAACGTGCTGATTTCTGAAAGAATGCGGGAGGAAATCGCGACCGGGAAAACGCCTCGGGCAGCGATTTCAGCGGGTTATCACAGGGCCTTCAGCGCAATTCTTGATTCGAATGTGACGACTTTGATCACCTCCGTCATCTTATTTATTTTTGGCACGGGACCTGTCAAAGGATTCGCCGTGACCTTAACCATCGGTATTATCGCAAGTATGTTTTCAGCCCTCCTCGTGACGCGGGTGGTGTTTGATTTTCTGACACGGCGCAATGCCAATCTTAATTTGAAAATGTTTCAACTTTTCCATTTCAAATATATCCCTTTTCTAAAGGGGCGGTTTTTGGCTTACGGTTTCTCGGCCATCACGCTGATCTTAGGCGTGATGGCAATCGTTGTGCGAGGCCGGGAAAATTTTGGTGTCGAATTCATCGGGGGGTCCCTGATTCAGGTGCAGTTTAAGGATTCTGTGCCGATCGGCCGCGTTCGCTCGGCGCTTGAAAAAGAGGGCGTTACCCGGGCGGTGATTCAACGTTACGGGGATCCGTCGGAGAATCAATTTATTGTTAAAATTACAGGTTCGGATACCGCGTCGGTCGAGGCCGCGTTTGGAACGGTATCAGGTCCCGATGCTTTTGAAATTCTGCGCGTTGATCAGGTTGGCCCGATGGTCAGTGGTGACCTTAGAAAAAAGGCGCTGTGGGCGGTGATATGGTCCTGCGTCGGGATTCTCATCTATCTGGCATTGCGTTTTGAATGGAAATTTTCGCTGGCCGCGGTCTTCGCCATTATTCATGACAGTGTGTTCACTTTCGGTGTTTATGCCTTGAGCGGGCGCGAGATTAATTTGCCCATCATTGCGGCCATCTTGACGATCCTCGGTTTTTCTGTCAATGACACGATCGTTACTTTTGACCGGGTCCGGGATAACCTGAAACTGATGAAGAAGACGCCGTTTCTAACCATTGTTGAAACGAGCATCAATCAGACCCTGAGCCGGACGATCCTTACGAGTTTGACTGTCATTTTCACAGTTTTGGCGCTTTTTCTGGTGGGCGGGAGCGCCATCAACGATTTTGCATTTACCCTTTTGGTTGGTTTCTTGGTGGGTATTTATTCGACTATCTTTGTGGCAACTTCCCTGGTGGTGGACTGGAAGGCACATTAACATATTAGTGGTAGCAAAAATACCTAATCCCGGAAACGTATTCAGAGAAAAGTAGCCTGTTCGTTCATTCGGTTTGATTGATCTTTATGTCTTTAACTCAGCTTCTTCCCTCAAGGGATTTATCCTACAGCATCCGGTTTGCTGAACTCCTCCGCGCACGGGGATTCAGCGATCCCGAGCAGATTGAATCTTTTTTGAATGCCGGTCTGGATGACCTCGCTGATCCCTTTACGATGAAAGGAATGCCAGAGGCTGTCCGTCTCATCAAGCAGACTATAAGCGAAGGCGGGAAAATCCTAATCCACGGCGACTATGACGTAGACGGAATCACGAGTACGGCAATTCTTGCCGAGACCCTTAAAGTTCTGAAAGGCAATTTTTCGACATTCCTTCCGGACCGGCAGGAGGACGGGTATGGAGTCAGTGGCAAGGCGATTCAACAGGCATACCGAGACGGCGTTTCGCTGTTTGTAACCGCGGATTGTGGAGTTACAGCCCTTGAAGAAATCTCCGCTGCGCGAAAACTTGGCATGCATGTTTTGGTGGTGGATCATCACCGTATCCCTTCCGACGGGATGCCGCCTGCGAATGTCATTCTGAATCCGCTTCAGGAAGACTGTGATTATTCTTTCAAAGAACTTTCAGCTGGCGGTCTTGCTTTCAAATTGAGCCAGGCTCTGATCGGCAATCGTGCCTTTCAATTCCTGGATCTTGTGGCGATGTCCACCATTGCCGATGTCGCGCCGCTGGTGGGGGAGAACCGCATTCTCGTTAAACACGGCCTGAAACTTTTATCCGAACGGAAACATCCCGGTCTTCGGGCCTTGGCACGCGTGGCAAGTTTAAAGACGCGGGAATTAAATGCAGGACATGTCGCATTTATCCTGGCACCGAGAATCAATGCAGCCGGCCGCATGAGCTTCCCGGATACAGCCCTCCGGCTTCTCCTGACGGCGAGTGATCGGGAGGCAGAAAGCCTAGCGCGGGCTCTGGATGAGGAGAACAAATTGCGGCAGAAGGAGGAACGTCAGGTTCTCAGGGAGGCCCTGGAAGAGATTGAACGCACGGTGAATTTTAATCGTGACCGTATCCTTGTCGTTGGTCGGAACGGCTGGCATCCGGGCGTGGTCGGTATCGTTGCCTCGAGAATGGTAGAACGAGTTCACCGTCCGGCTGTTGTTTTCTCACTTGAAGGCGGACGGGGAAAAGGTTCGGGGCGCTCAATTAAGAATTTTCATTTGTTTAACGCCTTGACCTCATGTAAAGATCTCTTCGAGGAATTCGGTGGTCATGAACAAGCGGCGGGCGTTGTCATACGGGAGGAGTATCTTGGTGATTTCCGTAAGCGGATCAATCAGTATGCGTTGGAACATATAAGCGCGGATATGTTTGAAAGGAAGATCCGGATTGATTTGGAACTGAACCTTTCGGATTTACGGTTTCCTTTTATCCGGGAACTAGCCCTCCTTGAGCCTCACGGCATTGGTAATCCACGGCCCGTGTTTTTGACCCAAAATTTAACAACCAAAGGTAAACCCCATCGTCTGAATCCCCAGACGATTCAATTTTGGGTTACAGACGGTTCGTCAACCTTTGAATGCATTTTTACGGATCAAGAAAGCAGCGTCGGAGTACCCAATCATCCAGGCGGGTTTTGTGATGGGAAGAAACTGCACATTGCTTATTCGGTCAAAACACGGGAATGGGACGGGATGGAAAGGATTCTTTTAGAAGTCAAAGAAGTCAACCCGCTTCCCGGATAAATGGCCACCCGAGGTATCCTAACACCTTTCCCGCGGCCGACGTCATTTCTTAAATCTCTCGCTCGGTAGAAGAGATCTGGTTTTGCCTTGATGGTTGTCTAGCCCATGTTTACCCTGCGGCGTCGTAACCCATTGAAAATAAAGAACCGAATTTCTCGTGTGCCACTACATAGGCCTATTTCAGCTCGCGGGGTCGGGTAGCG
>JAMWDC010000019.1:0-1446 GCA_023819025.1 Candidatus Omnitrophota bacterium
CAGATCGTTCAACAGTTTCTTACGATGGTGACGACGGATTCGAGAATTTTTTACCTTCAAATGAAAACGCAGCGGGGTAAAAATGCTCAAGCCGTTGTTCGTCAAAAAGACAGCGGGCTGGGCTTGGAGGTTTTAAGTTGGCATGAAGATTGAGATGGAGAACAGCCGATTTCTGTCGCTTGTCCGTATAAATGAGTGCCTTCATTTTTTTAATACCCAGGATGTTGTGATTTATGTTCAGGAGGATTCTCTTTGGATTGCCTTTGTTCAGGGCAACCGCGTGAGAAAATATGAAAGGATTTTATTACATGAAACTCCCGAGGAGGACGTCCGCCGCCGGGTGCACTCTTTTCTCGGAGGGCAACGTTACAGCAGGACCATTTTGATATTGTCCCGCACGAGCGTTTTGCAAAAGCAAATCGTACTGGAATCTATCCCTTCGGAATCGCTTCAACGGGTTTTGGATGAAAAACTTGAGGAGGTGCTTCCGTATCCCCCCGACGAAATGGCCTACGGCTTTCTCATCAAGGGAGAATCGAAGGGAGTTTCAGGAATTCTCCTGGCGATTCCCGAGAAGCATGTAAGGGGGATGTTGAATTTTTTAAGCCGTGTGGGGCTGGATCCCGATGAAATTGTGACAGAAGACCAAGCGCTGTTTTGGCTTTCCGCCAAGTGTGCAGGTACCGAGGACGTCCTCATTATCGACCAAATCGAAGAACGTTTTCTAGCGGTCTTCACCCGAGCAGGTGAAATGACTCTGTCGCGTATTTTCCTAAAGACGGGATTGGATGACGGTTGTATGGGAGCGGATCGGCTCGGAGAAATATCGCTCATTTTTCTTGAGGCGGGTTGGAAACCAGTAAAAATCATTCTGACGGGGTTATGGAATGCTGAAGCCGTGTCTGAGATTTCCAGACACTTTCGGCAAACAGTCGAGATTCTTGAGGTTCCTGGTAAAATTCGAAATTTTCCGTCTTTGATGACAGGGGCAAGCCTGATCGATCGTTATCCGGCTATCAGCCTTTTGCCGATGAGAGAAAAACTGAAAAAGCGGCATCAAAACTTTTTCGATGACATCGGGCGTTTGGTCGTATCGGTTGCTATTTTTTTGTGTGTTTTAGTGTTAGTTTTCTCTTTTCATCTTTTCGTCCAAAAAAAAGCTCTTGACCGCCTCGGGAAAGAAAGGGCGCGCCTCTGTCCTGAAGCCGAAAAGTTCAAGCGCATCATGGAGTTGCTCGCGTCAGCAGAGACAGCCCGGTTATCCAAGGAAAAGGTATTGGTACTTTTAAAGCAATTGAATTCGAGTATCCCGGGAGTGATCCGTTTTAAGGAACTCGCCATTGATGGCAAAGACTTTATTTTCCAAGGGGAGAGTCCTTCCCATAGTCTTCTGGTGGACACGGTTCAAAAACTTGATCGCATGGGTTCGATCAAGAGAGGACGGCT
>JAMWDC010000019.1:1456-12842 GCA_023819025.1 Candidatus Omnitrophota bacterium
ACCAGGAAGTGTTTGAATTTGTGGTGACAGGGCAATGGGAACCCTAAGACGAAAGGCGGCGACCGTATTTATATTTTTTTTCTTAGCCGGTTCGTCTTTCGCTTTGATGCTGTTTCTTTTTGTGCCGCCGCTCCAATCGCTTCAGGTACGGCGAACAGCGCTGGTGTCCGATCTTCGATCTTTTCAAAAGATGCTCCATCAGAAAAAGAAGTATGAAGTGGAATGGAACTTCAAAAAAGTTTACGGGTACCGGGAAACACATTCCGAGACGGCCTTAAATATGTGGGTCAGAGATCTCCTCTCACAGGCACAGGCCCAGGGACTCGTTTTGACTAAAATGGAACCGCACGGTATCGCGCCATTAGGCGACCGGAAAGAAATGGAACTTTACCTTCTTTTCGATGGGAGTCTGAGAACCGCCGTTCGCTTCCTTTTTCATCTTTTGGAAGCGGATCCTTTTTCGAGGATAAAGGTATTTCGTATGAAACAAAATGAAAATGGAAAAAATTTTGTTTTTGAAATGATACTGGGGAGGATCGGGTGACGGATATTCCGGTGGATCTGAAAACTCTTGAGATTCCGAGGGAGATCCTTCGCGAAGTCGATGTTCGCATTGCGCTTCGTTATGCCGTCATTCCCATCGGCCAAAAGAATGGTGCCCTTCAGATCATGGCACCCCATGAGATGAGCCGACAAGTGGCAGAGGAAATAGGGATTATTCTCTCGCGGCAGATTGAATGGGTTCCAGCCCGCAGAGAGGATATCGCTGCATTGATCGGACGGTTTTATGGTATGGGTGCTAGTGCAATTAAAAAACTGATCCGGGATCGTCATGAGGACATGACACCTTTGGATTTCGTGGTCATCGATCAAGATCCAAAAGAAGAGTCTCCGATGATTCGACTCGTGAATGAAATGCTTTTGGATGCGCTCAGGAACCGGGCCTCGGATATTCATATCGAACCCTTTGATGGGTTTGTTCGTGTCCGTTATCGGGTGGACGGAATTCTTCAAGAGGCCCAGGTGTCTCCGGAGATTCGGCACGTCACGTCCCATTTGATCTCTCGGATCAAAATTATGTCCCGCATGGATATTGGTGAAAGACGATTACCGCAGGACGGAAGGGTCAAAATCAAGTATGGAAACGTTGAGATCGACTTGAGAATTTCGATCCTGCCCAGCTCCTGCGGCGAGGCCGTGGTCATTCGCATTTTAAAACCGCTTGAGTCGTTGTCGCTTGATGAGTTGGGTTTTGACGAGGCTGGTGTGCGAAATATCCGGAAGTTGCTTCAGAGGCCTGGGGGGATGATCCTTGTTACCGGCCCAACGGGATCAGGGAAGACCACAACCCTTTATGCCTGTCTTAAAGAATTAAACTCACTCGAGCGAAAGATCATCACGATTGAAGATCCCATCGAATACCGATTATCCGGAATCCTTCAGATCGAGGTGAATCCTAAGATTGGATTGACATTCGCGCGGGCGTTGCGTTCCATTCTTCGTCACGATCCCGATTGTGTGATGGTGGGTGAGATTCGCGATAAAGAAACGGCCGAAATCGCAATCCGTGCCGCACTAACCGGGCATCTTGTTTTTTCAACACTTCATACCGCGGACGCGCCGTCCGCCGTCTCCCGTTTGCTGGAAATGGGGATTGAACCTTATCTTGTGGCGTCGTCAGTGGAGGCGGTCATCGCTCAACGTCTCGTGCGGAAAATTTGCCCTCCCTGCGATCAATGCCGTGGTACGGGTTATTACGGCCGCACTGTGATTTATGAATGGATGATCCTCCATGAGGCCATCAAAAATCAGGTCAGCGAGAAAAAGCCAGGCTCGGACATCCGTCGTCTTGCCCGTCAACACGGCATGGCATGTCTGTGGGAAAACGGGATGAACAAAGTCAAGCAGGGGGTGACCGACGTCGAGGAAATCCGACGGGGCCTAGCCATCGAGGATTAGTTCCGGTATTCGGCCGGCGCCTGCCTGGAAACCGATTGATGATATCCTTTCTGAAATCTTCAGGATTTTTTGCTCCTTTTTTTCTTGTTATGGATTCCGATCATCGCTAAAATACTCCCGCCTTTCGAGGATACCGGAAAAAAGTTTTGTTTGAGAAATCAGGTGCGGATGCCGAAAGGTAACAAGGTCCAAGCAATATTGTAAAAGTGAGCTTGCGGATTATAGAGTATGGTCGTAAAAAAGTTGTTTTAATTCTTCCTGAGCTGGTGGGCCCGTAGCTCAACTTGGTTAGAGTACTGGACTGTCGATCCAGGTGTTGCGGGTTCAAGTCCCGTCGGGCCCGCCATGATATCAGAGGGATCACTGCCTTACGTTTGCGTAAGCAGACTTGTTTCCAATCGTTCCTGCCTTATCCTTTCCACGCATCTTATCGGTGTGTCTTAGGTTCGTTGATCGCCAAAGGACAATAGTTTCTCGTACCTCGGAAGTCGGTTCGATTGCGGAATCCATCCGCCTTCGCAGGGAACCCCGACCATGGTCGGGGAGGAATGCGAAGCGGATGCCCTCCGAAGCCTTGGCGAAGGAGGGCAAATTGCTTCGGCGGATTCCGCCGTCAGGAAAGGTACCGCGGGCATGCCCGCGGGGCTCCCTATTTTCGCGCAGTCGGCCCGTTTCCTGAAACACCCGAAGCCGGTCATGCACGAAAGCCTTTATATTATTTAGGCTTAAGCCCCATGGCCTGTTGGCCGAAATATTAAACAAGCCAACAGAAGCAGTCATTCTATGTGGAGAGGGTCTTTATCTAACCACAAGGTGCGTATAAAGTTAAGGTTTCTTCAAGGAGTCGATTTGGAACGCTTATATGTGAATGGGTGAAGTCATTCGATGGGTTGGTTTGGCAGGAGGTGTAAGCGTGAGCTATTATAAATTATTGGGAGTGGACAAGGAACCGTTTTCGACAAGTCCTGATCCTGATTTTTTCTATCCGACTCGCGAGCACGAATCGGCCTTGACAAATATTCTCATTGAATTGCGATTGCGTCGTGGCTTGTCAGTAGTCTTAGGCGATGTTGGCACAGGGAAAACGAGTTTATCGCGCAAGTTGATCCGGTGTCTTAAAGAGCGCGGGGATTTTATCCTGCATATGGTCTTGGATCCCTGTTATGACAGTGAGCATTTGTTCCTGACATCCCTGGTTCGGAATTTTGGGATCCATACAGAGGGCCACGGCCCGGAGGACGGCCGACTACACTCGTTGACCGTGCTTGACCTCAAAGAAGCGCTGGAAAGATTTCTTTACCAGAAATGCATCGTCGAAGGTAAGACCGTGGTCCTGATTATCGATGAGGCACAAAAGTTGACCGAAGCGGCCATGGAAATGTTGCGCGTTATTTTAAATTACGAAACGAACGAATCGAAGCTTCTTCAATTAATTTTGTTGGGACAGCTTGAATTGCATTCCAAAATCATGAACCTTGCGAATTTCTTCGATCGAATCAGTTTTAAGTTTGTACTGAATCCCTTGGGGTATCAGGATACCAGGGATATGATCCATTTCCGTTTGAAACAGGCCGGCTATCAGGGGAGATCCCCGTTGTTTCTGGATTCGGCAATCCGTTTGATCCACCAGATCTCTGGTGGATATCCACGCAAAATTACCCTGCTTTGCCACCGGGCCTTAAAGCACCTGGTGATGAAAAGCCAAGGGGCCGTGGACCAGGCATTGGTTCGAGAAATTATTGAGGAGGATATTCACGCAGGATGGTTGAACCCGATTCTTCGCTGACTCCCGAAAAGCGCTTGTTGGCCTTAATCGAACAGGTAGCGGATGCGACACCTGTGGCGGTTAAAGAGCCGCAGGAGGTCAAGGAAACGGCACCTGCGGCACCGGTCCTTACTCCGGCGGCTGTACTCGAACGGCTGTCCCGCTTAAAGGACAATCTCATTGCGTTTGCGAAAAATGAAGGCCCACCGATTAATTTCCATGAGATTAATCGGGGTGCCAAAATCTTTACCCTGGGCCTGAGTATTTTCTTTGTCGGCGCGACGGGCTATGAAGTCGTGATTTCCCAGAAAGCGCTTCAGCTTGATCTCGACATTACCCCGCGGGAAATTGCAAGCCCCGATGCCGTGGGAGAGCGGCGTTACGAAATTGATCTTTTTAAGGATCCGACGCGGAGAAATGTTTTCGTTCCCTATGTCGAAGAAAAGGTCGTCGAAAAGGTTGACAAGAAAAAGGAATTATCCTTAAAACTACTCGAAATCACAAAGGATTTTAAGTTGGCAGGCATATCGGTCTATCCCGGCGATGCCTCCCGAACCTTTTGTATGGTCGAGGATGTCAAAAAGAATATCACCTCATTTTTGAAGGTTGGAGACACAATTTCGGGTCTGAAGGTGACCGAGATCAAGCCGGATAGCATTGTGTTGGAACACGCCGACGAAAGGATTGAATTGCGATAGTGCAATCTCACCCGATGCGGATAGGTGTCGTTTTTCTCACGATGGTATTGGTTTCAATTTTCGCGCATGGCGTTTACGGAGAGGCGCAAGAGCCGTCGGCCCCTGGGAAGCCGCCGCCGCTCGAAGGATTTGAGAAAAAGATTTTTCTCGACCTGCGCGATATCAACGTGGTGGATGTGCTTAAGTTTTTGGCCCTGGAAGGGAATTTGAATATCGTAACGAGCAAAAACGTGCAGGGCCGCTCGACATTGCTTCTGCGGAATGTCAAGATCCAGGATGCGATGGATATCATCCTCATCTCCAATCAACTGGCTTATGAGAACAAAGACGGCATTATTTACGTCATGACGGAGGATGAATACCGCCAGCTTTACGGAAAATCCTTTAACGACAAACGCAAGATCCTGACCCGGACCCTCAAGTATGCCAAGCCGAGTTATGTGCTGTCAACATTACAGTCGATCTTAAGTGAAATCGGAAAAATCATCATTGACGAAGAGACCGGTACCATTGTGATGATTGACTCCAAGGAAAAACTGGCGCAGATGGATGCGCTCCTTAAGGAGATTGAGAAAAAAAGAGAGACCCAAGTGGTCAAACTGCAATATGCGGACGCCAGGGAAGTCGAGGCGAAACTCCAGACGGAACTTCAGGCAAAATCCGTTGGCGCCATTCTGGGGGATCAACGCTCTAATCAGGTTGTGGTCAGCGCCTATCCGGATCGGTTGAAGGAGATCCTGCCAATTATTAAATCGCTGGATTCGAAAGCCAAGGCTGTTTTGGTGGACGTACGGATTTTACAGTTAACCATCAATCCCGAGTTTGATTATGGGATTGACTGGGAAAAGACCTTTCAGAAACTATCAACCAAGAAGTATAAGCACTTGAAGAGCCTGGATATCCGCGGGGCCTATCCTATATCCTCGACGGTTTCATCGTCCACCTCGCTGGGGTCGGTGCAGAAGCTTGCGCTCGGGACAACAAGTTTAGACGAATTTGCAGTGGACCTTAGATTTGTGAAGCAGATTCAGAAAACCAATGTTTTGGCGAATCCCCGGCTGACCATTCTCAATCGGGAGGAGGCCAAAATCAATATCGGTGACCGGATTCCTTATGTGGTCACGACAACCACGGGAACCGGGACGAACGTCTCCATCAGCGAGGAGATTAAGTTTATCGACGTCGGAATTATTTTGACCGTCACCCCAATTATCAATGACGACGGTTTTATTATCATGAAGATCCGTCCCGAAATATCCAGCCAGACAGGAACCTTGACCACCCCGGCGGGCGCAGAAATCCCCTTGGTCAACACCACTTATGTCGAGTCCAGTGTGGTGATTAAGGACGGAATGACTGTGGTCTTGGGGGGACTCCGGCGCGATGATTATTCGGAGGATACAAGCGGGACTCCTCCTTTGATGAATATTCCGGTTTTGGGCCACCTATTCAAGAGCAGGAATGAGGCAGCCCAAAAAACTGAGATCTTAATTTTGATCACACCCAAAATCATCACGGGGGAGAAAAATGTGACGTGCGATCCCTTGGAGCTTAAGCCTTCCCGTCTGATGGCTACAAGTGTTGCATGAAAATCCGGCGCCGTTTTGTTCTAACCCTTTTAACGTTTTTTACCGTAACGAGTTTGGTCTGGCCTCAGAGGGCTTGGGGCGGTACTGACTTTTTAAGCCAGTTTTTGAAGAAAAAGGCTGCGGATAAACAAGCGTCAGCGGAACCTGCCAAGGAAGGGAGCAATATCGAAGAGGTCTTGTCGACTTTGGACGAGACCTTGGCCGAAAATCGCGGTCTCCGCAAGCAGATTAAAGATCTTGAAGAAGAGTTGCGCAAAGTTCCTGTAACCTCGAATTTATTAAAAGCTCAAATACGGAGTTTGCAGCGCGAGATGAAGGTGCGGGATGATCGAGAACGGAGAGCCAAGGAAGCGGCTGACGAGGAAATACGGAAATTTGAGGTCCGCATCAAAGAGACGGAAAAGGAGAAAGAAGAACTTGCGAAGATGAGAAAAGAAATCGAAGACCAGCTGGCTAGAGTCATGGCCGAGAATGAGAAATACAAACAGTTACTCGATCAGGCGGTTCTCGGAGAAGAAAGGCATCAATATTTGGACCTGATCGATCAATCCAAAAAGGTTGCCGACTTGGCAGTCAAACAGGTTTCCGTCGAAGCTCTAGCCAACGAACGGATGAAAACGGAACTGGCGCGCGCGTATTATGAACTCGGCAATATCTCCGAGGGTAACGGAAACTACAAAGGCGCGGTGAATTATTACGAATTGGCGGTACAGCTAGTACCAAGCGATGCCTGGGCCCATCACAATCTGGGTATTGTCTACGATTATTACCTTCGGGACCGGGAAGCCGCAATTTCCCATTACCAACGGTATTTACAATTGGAGCCTTTTCATGAACATGCAAACCGTATCCGCGAACGGTTACTGGATCTGAAATTACGCGGATTTGTGGTGCCTCCGGAGCCGTTGCTAAAAGATTTCGAGACAAATCAACGCGAAGTGGAATTAAAAGAATCCAGCGTCCGAATTCCCAGCTAAATTTTTTCAAGTTCATTCTATTTTTCCAAAGTAATAAAATCAGCTTACATGAAATTCTCACTTTTTGAACTTATTTTAAGATATAAAAATAAGACTCAACACGTAATATTTTATAGCATTTACAATCAAAGCAGGTTAAATAGATATATGCTATAATTATTAAAGTCAACCACGAATTTTAAAAAACATTGTACAACTTGTAAAAGGCAAACCTCCGTCTGCCTCGATGTTGGGCGGGCGGGTGCGTAAATATATTTTACGCACATCGAAAGATAGGGACGCAAAGCCAAAAGTTTAAGTCTTCCGTGGAGGGAGATATGACGGTTTGGTTGCCAAGTTGGGCCAGAGAACTATACAATCTTTTTGCGCGCGCGTTTTTTTCGCTGCTTTGTCCCGGGCAATTAAAGCAAACTCCTTTCGACGCTCCTGCCTCAAACCCTTTCCTGAAATTTCCGCGATGTAAATCCTCATTCGTCCTTACCGGTTTGCTTTATGTGATTCTGACCCTGGGTTCGCCATCTGCCTTTGCAAACAACCTGGAAATTTCGAACGTCTCCGTCTATTCGCGAAGCTCCTCGGCAAATACCATGACCATCGAATTTGATATTTCATGGGAAAACTCCTGGAGAATTGATGCAACCACCATGGACGCGGTCTGGGTTTTTATGAAGTTTACCAAAGACAGCGGTGCAACGTGGAATCACTGCACACTGAAAACTTCCGGAACAACGCCCTCTGGTTTTAGCACGGGAACCGTGTGTGGAACCTGCGGCGGTCTCGAGATTGTTGTGCCCACAGACAAAAAAGGCGCCTTTGTTCAAAGGGCGAATTCGCAAACTGCTGGGTGGGGCAGTGGTACGATGAGTTCGGAAAATGTCCGGTTCGTTTGGGATTACGGAACCGATGGTGTGGCGGATAGCGATACAGTCAGCGTAAAGGTTTTCGGAGTGGAGATGGTCTATGTCGCGACGGATACCTTTTACATCGGTGATGGAAATGGTTCTAGCGAAGCCACGTATGCACTTCATAAAACCGATAACAGAAGGTTTCAGATAAACACCTCCCTGCAGACCGGGATCAAAGTGGATGCCAATTCCAATGATGACGACCAGCTTGAGATCACGGGCATCGGCATTGACGGCAACAACGGTTTGGATACGGACGGGGATGGGGATATCGATAACGCAAATTTTCCGACGGGATGGAATGATTTTTATCTCATGAAGTACGAGATTACTCAGCAGCAGTGGATCGATTTTTTTAACAATCTGGGCACGGGTGCAACGGGCGATGCCATGAAGACGAATCGTGATATCACTGCAGCGAGTCCAACTTACGGTCAAGGTTCAAAGGGCAGCGATGGTGTCGTCTATCGAAATACAATTTATTGGGATAGTTCGAATCCCGACAATAATGCCACGACCGCGGCCGGTGGTTCGGCCAGACCGTATCGGGCCTGCAGTTATCTGAATTGGTCGGACGGCTGTGCATGGGCGGATTGGGCTGCGCTTCGGCCCATGACTGAGCTTGAGTTCGTGAAAGCCGCAATCGGAAATCAGTTTTCCTATAGGGGGCTATTCGTTGTCGGATATACGAAAGACAACCGAACGAACGCTGCAGAATCTTTCTCCAAGATCGAGGATGGAACGGAAATTATTGACAAACCGACGGGCAAAAACCGGCCCAATATGTGCATGCTAGGGAAGAACTTTTCAGACGGTGACGGCGGCTATGGGCCTGTGCGGGTCGGTATCTTTGCCGCGGGGGATACGGATAGTTTCCGGTGGAAGGCAGGCGCGGGGTGGTACGGAAATATGGAACTGGGAGGGAATGTCCTGGAGCAAGTGGTTACGCTTGGGAATTCCACAGGGAGAAGTTTCGAAGGAACGCATGGGGACGGCGTTTTGACCAATACGTCAGGGTATGAAGGATTTGCGACCAATACGGATTGGCCTGGAATCGACGCGACGACCGCCCGTGGAGTGACCGGCGCAACGGGTTCAACTTACCGCGGCGGGTGCTGGGCCTCGAGTTCGGATGATCGTATGGAAATTATGGACCGAAATCCAACGGAAGGCGGCGTGATCACTCTTGATAACGTAAGGCATCAGTACAAAGGCTTTCGTGCGGCGCGCACCGCGCCATAAGGAGCGATGAACATGAGGTATCGGACATGGAGTTTTGTATTTGCCTTTTGGATCCTGGGGCTGGCTGTGTGGACCGGGAATGTTTACGCCAACAATATTGCGATTGCGAATTCCGAGATCAAAAAACACGATACGGATTCAGACACCATCACGATTGAGTTTGACATCTCCTGGGACAATTCGTGGTACAGCGGAATCAATCATGACGCGGCCTGGGTTTTTATCAAATTTACGACCGATGGCGGAAGGACGTGGGGACATGCGACCCTGCTGGCCTCAGGCACCAATCCGTCCGTCTATTCCAACGGCACCGGGACTTCGCTGGATATTGTCGTCCCGTCGGACTGTAAAGGTGCATTTCTCAAACGCTCCGCTGTCGGCGAAGGATCCGTGGATACGAACAATATCCAGCTGGTCTGGGCCTATGGCACGGATAATGTGGGCGACATTATTACAACACACAAATTGCAGGTAAAAGTCATGGCGATTGAGATGGTTTATGTCCCGGCAGGCTCCTTTTACCTCGGCGACGGCAATAGCACGGCTTATATCCCGCCCGGCGGCTTCTATAATGCCGGATCGGCTTACTCACCGGTTCTGTGCTCGAGTGAAGGCGAGAAAACCTTGGGCGGAAGCACCTCGGGTAATTTGATGTCAAAGAGCGGCATGGCCGCACAAGACGATTTCGATTCCGGGACCACCAAGACTTTGCCTGCTGCCTTCCCTAAAGGCTATGATGCCTTTTATGCCATGAAATATCCGGTATCCCAAGGGCTCTATGTGTCATTCTTGAATACGTTGTCGCGAACCCAGCAGCAAAATCGCATCGCATCGGATATATCTTCCGACTCACTTACGAATGTTTATGTGATGCTCAACGCAAGCGCCGCGACGTGGCGGCAAGTGATTACGGCGCCCAGTGACATCGGACCGACAAGTGAACGCATCACGGTGAGCTGTGACCGGAGTGGCCGGGCCATGAATTACATGTCCTGGATGGACGCTGCCGCAGTTGCGGATTGGGCCGCGCTTCGTCCCATGAGCGAGCTGGAATGGGAAAAATTATGCCGGGGTACCTTATATCCTGTCGCGGGCGAATATGCATGGGGAAACACCACGATTGCCGCGGCAACCACGATCTCAGGTTTAGAAAACAACTCGGAAACAATCACCTCTCCCTACAATGCCAATGCCCACTATAACACTACGACCCTTTCAGGAGGCGATGGGGGGCAGGGGCCATTGCGGGTCGGGATTTTTGCAGAATCGTCGACGACACGATCCCAAGCAGGAGCCGGCTATTATTCCGCATTTGATCTGTCAGGGAACTTGTGGTCCATGGTGGTGAATGTGGGGACAGCAACAGGTAGGTCTTTTACAGGATCCCATGGAGACGGGAGGCTGGTGACGGATTCCGTGGGGACTAGTTATGCTGGAAATGCCACAAATACGGACTGGCCGGGGATTGATTCAACAGCAGCGAACGGTGTTGTTGCCGCAACGGGTGCCGGACTCCGGGGAGGGAGCTGGAATACGACATCCTACCGACTGCAGTTATCCAACCGGTATGATGCCAATACTGCTCCTTCGTCACGGGATAAGGAGTACGGCTTTCGGGCCGTCAGGGATGCGCCATGATCGATTGAGAAATTCATTGCGGGTGAATCCTATTGAGTAGAAACACTTTTTATTCTAAGGGAAATCAAAAAACAATCACCGGAAGACGGTGGTATCGGAGCCTTGCCTGCACTCTAATTTTCCTGCATGTATTGTGGGTTTGTCACGTTCCTCCTGCATATGCGCCTGGGCCATATCAGGGTGGTTCGGGTGGCGGTTTTGCTGCGGAAGGCATTTCGGGTGCTCAATATAAGGGCGGTGATAAAGCGGGTTGGAGTAGCGGGACCGTTTCCAATGAGCATGCCGGATATGGTACAGCCCATCACCTCTATTTTTCGAATAATCCGATGACCACAAGTGTAGGCTCGACTTTAAATCCAGAACCCACTGTTCAGATTCTTGATGCGGACGGAAACGTGGTCCTGGGGGATTCATCAACCGTGGTCACCATTGCCATCGGAACCAATCCCAGCAACGGAACCCTTGAAGGCACAAAAACCGAGACTGCCGCAAGCGGTGAGGCCAATTTCACAGGCAATGGCCTCTATATTACTAAGGTAGGGTCGGGCTATACACTGACGGCGACCGCATCGGGGATTACGAGTGCTACCTCCGAGGCCTTTGACATTATCTA
>JAMWDC010000020.1 GCA_023819025.1 Candidatus Omnitrophota bacterium
GAAGATGAACTTGCCGGCGTTATTGCCCATGAAATCGGTCATGCTTACGAAAGGCATCCGACAAAATCCCTAAGTCGCGCCTACGGAGTTTCGACTCTGACCGGCCTGATTTTTCGGAACGATCCCGGTCAAATAAAAAAAATAGCGCTTCAACTGGGTACAGGCGGACTCCTGACCAAATACGGACGGGAGGACGAGCGGGAGGCAGACGATATCAGTTATTATTTACTCAAACGCGCAGGATATCAGCCGGACGGATTACTCCGTTTTCTTCGAAAAATTGAGAAGTACCAGGCAGGCGGAGAATTGTTCCCCTTCCTTAGTTCCCATCCGGCGACGCAGGAAAGAATCGCAAGGCTGGCAGATCAGATACGGACACAAAACCAGTTATTCCCTAAAGACGACCAAGGTACGCATCCCTATCTCATGTATGAGAATGATAATTGAAATCCTTAACGATTCGGTCATAAACCCGCTGAAATGCCTCGTAATGTTCCCCGCTGATGGCATTTAAATCATGCGTCCGAAAACACTCCTCGACCTCACCGATAAAATCCCGGCACGGTCTGCACCGACGGAGATGCCGTCGAAGCTCTTTGTCGATATTTCCCCCATTGTGGGTATCGCAAAACTCTTGAATGAGCTCAACGGCCTTGAAACATTTCTTCTTTGTCTTCATTGCAGTTCCTTGATCCATAAGTGCCTGATCTTTCATCGAATGCGACCTCACTTCTTTAGAAGGTCTTAGGGGGTGTGGGCAAATGACCTCTACAATGGGGAACATAGAATCCCCCCTAAAAGTTCCCATCTGTTCCGTGGGACCGCCCCTCATGACTTTACGCCGCGCGGGCAAAGGCAAAACTCGACAGGTATTGCTGAATCTCATCCCTTAGCTTTTCACTGATCATGCTGAGGTCCACGATTTTACCCTCGATTCCTCGATCCGAACTCTCGACAAGAAGGAGTGCCGCAGTCAACAGACCTGTCTCTTTACCGAGATACCTGAAAAAGTAAAAGCCCTTCTTGATCGGAACCCGCCTGAGAAGTTCCCCGAATGTCCGGCCATATTGCTTTTTGGAAAGGTGAATCAGTTTTCTCCCCAACCCGCCGTATTTCCTGAAAACCGCACCCACCGTTTCCGGGGTTAACATCACCCGACTATAGCCAAGTTCCATTTCCAAACTATCCAGCTGGCGAAGAATCTTACGTGAAACCTTCGCATCCCGACGGTAAACAACCAACGCAATATTTTTGTTTTGCCGGAGCACCTTCTCATATTCCAGCCGCTGCTGCCAAGTCAGGGAGGCGTAATCGGACATCTCCATGACAACCGTATATCGTCCTTTCAAATTTCGGATATTTTTCCGGATCTTCAGAATCGATCGGATATCATCAACCGCTTCTTTGGGTGACATTCCCGCTACACTCCTTCCACGAAGATCATTGCTTTCCCGCGCCTCCGAGCGGAAGATATGATCTTGCGGAGGTTCCAACGTGATGGAACCCGACCAAATCGCATCAGCGTAAGCCACCACCCGTCTTCCCTCGAATATTGCGGAATAAAGTTTGACCCGAACCA
Organism: Candidatus Omnitrophota bacterium; assembly: GCA_023819025.1. GTDB lineage: Bacteria > Omnitrophota > Omnitrophia > Omnitrophales > Aquincolibacteriaceae > JAMWDC01. Next base: position 1,580 of record JAMWDC010000020.1, read on the forward strand.
TGGATCCTTTGCCAATCTCACTATCAAATTTGACCTCCGTCGACTTCGATTGAATCAGTGCAAGACTTGTCCCCAAACTCCCCTTTTTCTCAAATTTCCCCTGTGATAACGCCTCAACATTTTCCACGCCTTGTCCTCGATCCACTGAGATGATTTCTAGACCCCGATGTCCTTGTGTTTCGTGAGCAATGAGAACTCCTCCCTCCGCATATTTGAAAACGTTCGCAATCAGTTCGCTTGCAACTAAAGAGAAATCACTCGCATAGCCTGCACGAAGATCAAATCCGACCTTTAAAGCCAATGCATTAATCTTTGCAGCAATCGCCTCTACAAACTCTTTCCCTCGAGAGGTAAAATGAATCCCCTTCATGAGACCTTCGGACGCAGGCAATATCCAAGCCTGAACATCCGATTGGGTGTTGAAATCCGCAACGATTTGACGCACGACCGCCGCTTCCCCTGACTGGACCGATTCCTTTAACCGCATAAGTTTTTCTTCAAAGCGGTTAGGCAAGCGCCAACCGGGAAAGAGAGTAAGATAGTTACTGAATTTTTCGTTTTCAAAAAGCTCATTGAGATAATGGATCAGGGCCTGGTTTAGCACGGGACCGGCTTGTTCAAAAAATGTCGAGACAACTTCAGGCGGGACCGTAGAGCTTAAATATCCCCGATAAAACAATTCAACCAATGGCACCTCTTTGCCGGATACGGTAATCTTGATATTTCGAATAAAATCGTCTTGGAGCTTCTTCAAAATTTCCAGCAGATGAGTATTAGGATCGATCCCGGGTATATCCCGATATTTTTCCTGCAAGGCCCTTATGTCATCAGGACTCCAGTGGGTATATGCACTCCGAAAGTGACTTGCCTGACTGGATTCATAAAATAGGATTTGTATAAAATCGTCAATTTTTTCCATTTGTTCATTGTGAACAGATGATGGGATATTTTCTAAAACATGAAGCGTCTTTTCAAATAAGATGCTCCGATACATAGCCTCATCGACTGACCTGACAACAATAAACCGCGCAGAATCCGGCGACACTCCCAATTTTTGACAAAGTGCCTCAAAAGAGACACCTATGTCTGTTGCGTAATTCGCTAACTGGTTACGGGACAGTGTCCTTCCAAGAACCGTATCGATCCCTTCCCATTCTTTAACATCCTCAGGAGATAAGGTATTTGTGAATACCTTTCGCAGATACCGCCTCACCACATCTGAGTCTTTTTCAAAGTTGGCGCATAAAAATCCCATTGCCAGATCACCCATCTCTACACGTAAGACGGGCACCCTTTCGTTTTCCAAAATCGAGTCAAGATCCTCCAGCGAAATCGGCGATGGACTTAGAGAAACTGGATCTTTAGATTTCCCCCGCATTTCCGAGCGGGCCGCTGGAGCTTGTAACGATCGGAGTGTTTTTCGCCAAGAGTCTTTTCCGGCGATTTCAATGGATATCCCGTGAGGACGTTGTAATTCTAAGATGAAATCGCCGCAGGCATCCCTAAAGCTCGGGAAATCCATGCCAAAGGATTCTTCAAAACGCTCAATTTTATACGTTTTACCGGAGGCCAACCATGGCATGAGGAATCTTGAGATGACTCTCTCCCTGGCAGCCGCATCTTCCGGCAAATAACCTTTGCGAATATAGAAAAAGAATGCCGCCGGACTTGAGATTTGGTAATTGGGTAAAACCATTCTTTGAGGATGCGAACTTCTAAACACGTCTTTTAAAACCCCCTGACGCATCATGAAAAATGTGGACATATGACCGTTTGCCGTTTGTTCATCCTTCTTCATGGCCAGATAAATCACGTCGCCCATCACAGAGGCGCGGCCATGACCCACATCCTGCCCGTTCAAATAAAAAGTTTCGTCCATCCGATGTTCTTGAGCCGAATCACGCCCTAGCCAAACGTACTCAAACCCTCCAATAGAAATTTTGGAGGCATACAGCTTGAGCGGTCCGGAGGAGGCAGAAAAAAATAAATTACGGATATCCCGCCGCAGCTCGGAAGAATCCGCCTGCGCCAAACCTAAAAATGAGAGGATCGCGTCCTGACTCGCTGCGGCAATCCATGGGTAGGCTGATTGTTGAACGGCCTTCGCCTGTTCATACAAAAAGTTTTCGGTCTCCGTTCGCACCTCGGAACGCGGGGTAAAAACGACCTTCTTCCATCCATGGACAGGATCAAGCATAGTCTGGTAATGAAGAATGGTCCGCTGACCTTCTTCAATAAAACTTGGTTTTAAGATAACCTGCCCCTGCCCATTATTTTCCACCACGAGATAGATTTTATTTTTGCCTCCGGACATAATCAGATCGTTCTTTAGAAGGCTCGCGGGTCGGATACTTTCCCAATTGCCGGATTTTAATATTTCGGTCTGGAGGCTTACCCACCAGCTTTCAAGATCTCCGGCAAAATCCAGCGCCTTGAAGATCCATTCTGCCCCAAAGCCATAAAAGGCACGGTATCGGCCAATGAGATCGTCCACGGCTGTTAATATATCGTGGAAGCTCAAATTTTTGAGGAGAACATAATTCATGACCATCTGTGCTACTTCACCCCTTCGCAGTTCGAGTTGCCTGAGGACTTCTCTTTTCTGGAGAATCGGTTCTTGATCAAGTATCGTCACGGCCAAATGATGCCATCCCATTTGCCGTGCGTATTGGGCCGATCCCCGAATAAGCGCAATCTTTATCATATGGATTTGATTCGGATCCTTCACATCCAACGAACTAACGAAGGGCCTCAACTGCGGATTTGCTTGAATGATTTCGCTCAATTCCTGAAAATCCGCACGTATCATCCTCCGAACGTATGCCACCAATTCACCCGGCCTTTTTGGGAGTTCCGTCCGCCGCATCTCAGAACGGCCGGGGCTAACCGTGCGTAAATATTTTGCGGCGAGATCAAAGAAATCGCCTACACGGAAGCCGCGACCAGAGTTAATGTTAAGAAACTCCTGCCGAGCTTCTTCAATCCGACCTTCATCCAACAAGAGCGGCTTGAGGAAAGCGGAGGATAAAAGGGACGATCGGATGAGTTCGTTGATGATGTTGTAAGCATCCTGTCCTGCAGGGGCAAGAGCACTGAGTACAGCCTGTAAGAAATAATAGGGGTAATTGCGCCACTCGGGAAAGAAATGATAATGTTCCTGATCCAGTTTCAGAGAACGCAAACTATCCCTGCCGGTATCGATCAGCTCCATGAGCGGGCCGTAATTTTCGACCGTATCGGATGACCAGGTTCGATTCAAGCCAGTGACCCACTCGGCACGGATATTTCTCGCCCAGTTCGTCAAGAGATAAGGCACCACGACACGCCGCAATATTTCTTCATCTTGGATTCCAAAGAGTTCCGAATAAAATACCTTGGCTAATTCGCTTTGGGCGGTTGGCGGTGAATCAGACCAGGAATAGGTAAAAGCCCGAAGCCGCTCGGTGTTATAACTCAAACGAACCGAATACCACGTTTCTTTCCAAGGCGTATTGGCAAGTTCGGGGACAGTTCCCGAGTTCATTAAAGGTAATGCAGCAACCGTGTCTGCGACAAGTTCGGCATTTTCAAGACGAAGTCGACGGTCATTTTCAACAGCCGCCGCTACCTCTTTTGAGATAGCCCCGACACCTCCGCTAATAGGATCGTCCCGTTTGGTCAGTTTCCGGAAATCACCCGCTGGCATGTAAACCGGCTGCTTTCTCAAATTTCGAACCGGATCTGGGGCATCGTCACGGACCTGAAAATCCACTGCTCCGATTCCTTTAAATTCCAGTACAGCAGCCGTGCGAAGATGAAGCGCCCCTTTTTGCCGCAATTGAATTAAAACTTCGGGCAGGTTTTCAAAAGTGACCATTTCTGAGGTGATCTGCTGAATGTCGTCGAGGGTCTTAAGAATCCGGATTCCGTTTCCTTCTTTGATAAACGGAATAATCCAAGGACCTGGCAGGGCCAGAACACGATTGCCGGTCACAAGCATTTGGATTTTAACGGTCGAGCCGTCCGGTTTCCTAGCTTTCCTGAGGCCGGCCTTTAAGAGTTCCTCCTCCGTAAACGGTGTTCCGTTGGCGTGATAAATGTCATCACCGACAATCGGAACGTAGCGTTCATCAAACCAGAGATTCTTTCTTTCACTGACACCGATACGCTCATAGAGTGTGGCGCTGACACTGCGAAGACGGTGGGCTGCGGCGAAAAACGATTCCTGTTTTCTCGCCTGTTTCCAAAGAAACGAATGCACCATTTCTCCCGTAAGTGGATTGATCATGAGCGCACCGACTTCTTGTCCTTCGATCTTTTGAACCTGTCCGCTCAGTTTTTCACATTGATCAATGGTAAAATCTCTGAATCCTTCTTTTAACAATTCCAAGGCATACCCTTCCGGTGAATTCGTACCAAGCTCAGTCAAATTTACGGTACGGATTTCAGAACGTGGTCCCCCAGCCCGTTTCAGATTCCTAAGCCGAACGGATTGGCGCCAAACGCCGTGGACCATATCAAAAACATCCGAGAGACGGACCGTGGTTTTTTTGGATTCCAGCCAAGCAATCGGAACTTCAGTGATGGGAAATTTGTAGAATCGGCCAAGTGCCAGAAGTTCGGTATCAAAGGAGAAACGAATATCTTTGACTTCATTCAAGATGGCGCTTGCAGCTTCGCGGCCGAAGGCTTTGAAACCTGCTTGTGAGTCGCGAATATCCCCGATATCAAGCAAAAATCGGACCACTTGATTGTATGTGAAACTGGAAAGTCGCGCCTTGAAAGTTCTCCCGAGCGTAACCGATTGAGGGAGTCTGCGCGATCCGACTGCAATTGCAGTGGGGCGATCCGTCAAGGATCGGAGAAGGAGTCCGATTTGTCTTAGGTCCGTCGAAATATCCGCATCTGTATAGATCACATAATCCGCGCCCTCTCCCAAAAGCCATCGCATGCCGTGCTCGATGGCACCACCCTTCCGGCTGGCATTCGCATATTCCTCACCTTTGTCTTTAGCCAGAAATCTGACTTGAACTTTGCCGGTGCGGTACAAATCGGGATACTCGTCGCGCAAGATCTTTTCAGCGATCTCACCCGTTTTTTCGGGATCGCCGTCATCGACAATGACCAATTGATAATTTAAGACATCCGAATAATGCGCTAGCAAATCATCAAGTTGAGCCAGTTTGATCCTGAGAAAATCTTCACCCTTCGAATGATGCTCCGGTTTTTGAATGCGCTCTGCTTCCTCATACATCGCAAAGGTAATGCCGATCTTTTGCTTTTTCCCTTCGCGGCGGAGTTTCTCGGCAAGCTCGCGAATCACTTCGCGCGATTCAAGGATTTTTTGATCCACAAGACCGCGCACTCCTGAAGGAAGACCTTTCGTCTTCGGATTCAGTGGATCCGTCATGCGCACCTCGGCTCGATCACCCTTTTCCTGCCGAATGCCGAAGAGAGGAATTCTCTTAAGTAAACGATGTTTCATACGCAATGCCTCAAGTGATTCTGGCACAGCACGAATCTGTTTCCACATGAGATAAAGATAAAGTTGAAGGCCCACGGTGAATACGGCGCCGCCTGCGAACAGCGCGAACATAAACTCCTCGATCCGCACTTCGGCCCGCCGAGATAAGGCTGGAAGGCTGAAGATCGAAGGTCGAAGGGAATTCGTGGTTAAGTTGGACGTTCGAACACTACTCCTTCCACCGTCCACCATCCCCCTCCCGCCGACTTTTGGCGGGCGCATTTCGGAGCGTTGAGCCGGCCGGTTAATAGAATCGCCAACAAATTTGCACGGGGATAAAGAATCGCTCACGCTGATTTCTCGAGGACCGATTAACTTTGCGATCTCAAGAGAACCCAGTTCTTTGTTTGCGGGTAAGATAAAATTAAAAAGCAGATGAATTCCGGTAGCATCTAATCTGAGCGAATCAATCCGGGCCTTAATCATCCCCATGGTTTCGAAACCTTTGCTGAACGTCCTAATTTTGAGCTGAACCCATTGTCCGGTTTCCTCATAGCGGGAAAGTTCTTTAAACTGAGACTGAAGATCCGCCTTGACCGGCAGAGCATTGTGTGTGGACGTTGGCGACAACACAGGAGTTGGCGCTTGGGGTTCTGATAATCCACGGCCGAAGTTTATATCTTGATCCCGCCTTGGCTTGGCTTGATTTTGAATACCACGAACCCCGCTCAGTTTGTTTCCTAATGTCTTTCTTGTAATAAGGGCCTGCAGATCATCGGTAAATGCTGCAAAAGAATAGACACTCGGATACCATGCCAGATTGGAATAATTGCCAAACCATTCCGGTGCATTTCTGACAGCCAGACTGCCGATGATCACTATCGGCATCCTTGCCTCAATATCGAGTTGACGACGTAATAAATCCACGATCCCTTCACCTTGATCCGCCAAGGACGCTTGATCAATCAAAAGAAATTTGCCCTTAAAGGGCGACTTCGTTTTTGCTTTCGGCGTGGAGAGCAGCCCCCGAAAATAAGCCTCGACCTCTCCGGGATTTTGAAATCGCTCGATACTTTTCACGCCACCCGGTAAATCGTCAGGATTTAAGCTTTGCTCGATCCCCTTTTTGCTTGCTGAATCCTCCTTCATCAAAACCAAAATAACCTCAATGCGATCCGAAGAGAGTTTAAGTGCATCCATAGGATAGTCTGCCCACGCCTCGTGGCGAACAGGAACCAGGCGGAAAAAGTTGGAATCGTAACGGAGATCCCGGCGGTCCAGCAGTGCTTCAAATTCTTTCTGTACCTCAGCGAGTAAATGCCAATCCTCTTCGGTCAAAGGAACGGTCTTTACGTTAGGATTAAACTGGGCTTGAGTTCCGCGAAATTCGCTATACCGATTCAGATCCGGATAATGCGTAATGTATTTTTCAGGATAACCCGCAAGGTAGCCGATTATTTCTATCAGTTCATCTTCGGGTAATTCATCCAAATTGACATCGTAAGTCCGGAACCGTTTGATCTGCCAGCCTTCACTTTGGATGTTGCCCTCCCAGAGTTTGTTGGCCGTCGGGAGTATTCGCAGAAGCAAGGGGGGTGCGGTGACGAGCGCAATCGTGGGATGATGCAGACCTCGTTGCGTGACGATTTCTTCAACCTGCATCTTTCCCGACTGGAAATTTTCCGCAGTTGTATGTGACGGGACAAGTTCTTTCCTGACTAAATCAGGCGAAAGCTCTTTGATTTCCCGTTTCAAGATCAACTCAATAACATCAGCCTCGGTCACATCCTCCGCCGCGAGGCCGCGCTCAAGTAACCGGCGAGACGGCGCATCGAGCGCATTCCCATAATATTCCAAGGTTCGTTGAATCAAAGGCCGTGTACCTCGCCCCCGTCCGCCTGTAATGACTATCGGGATTCCGCGTCCCTGATCCCGGAAGATTTCTTTCCATTTTCCCGCAAATTCAATGAACGTTTTCGGCCACGGATTCCCAAGGAGTACAAAAATATCTGGCAGGTTCCCGGAAAGCCCCTCCGCCTCGGACAAACGATTCACATACCGCTGGCCGAGCCTCCTTAACCGTTTCGTATCTTCGCGAACCTCGGAACGGCGGAAGGGCATCCTGATATGTCTCCGAACCTCGGCGCGCGGTTGAACCGGTAAAGTAATCATGGTTTCCGTGTATCCCCACGGATCTTCATCGATCACCCGGACCTCGATCGTGCCCCCCATTTTCCGGATCGCTTCAAAGGCAAATGGCGCACCGATACCCCCGGAGGTAAACTTTGGCCGTGCGTAATTCACGGCAAAAAGCCGGATCTTTTTGCCCGGTGCTACGGATTCCAAATGGTGCGCACTGATTTTCCCGGCATTGCGGATGATCAGCTGGACCTTCCCGCCGGAAATATCAGCCACTTCCCTCAAACGTATGGTGACATACTGAAGTCTTGCGGGAAGCCCTTGATTGTCTCTGGCACTGGCGATCGCTCTAAAACCATTCTCAAGAATTCTCTCGATCGCTAAATGCATCAGTTCGGGATGGATGATCGCGCGAGGCAATTTTTCTTCGGCAGGCAGCACCATAACATTGAAGGACATACTTTTCGTTTCCCATTTCCGGGCCTGCAGCCAAGCACTCAAATCCACCGAACCTTTTCGAGTGAACTCCGGTTCCAGGAAAATTTTCAAGGCCTCAAAATTGAAGGCGTCACGATCCAAGAATTCAAGAAGTTCGTTTTTGTTCATCGCTGCTTCCGAATCGACCGCAGGCATTTTATAGATCGCGGAATAAATATGAATAATCACCTGCTGGATCTGGTTGAGCCATTCGCGATATTCCTCAACGAAGGATAATAGCCTTTCCCGGGAAATGGTTGAGATATCCACCCGGCCGAATTTTTTCGCTTCAGGAATGAAATATTGAATAAAGCCCCCCGGCCCATCGATCAGTTGATCCAAACGAGCTCTTTGGACCGTGAGATGTTCCGGAATCATTCTATTCTGCACGAACATCGCCAACTTCACGTTCAGCACAAGCTGGATATCCGCAAGATTGAACGGCCCGCCATGACCAAGAATGGCAACAGCCAATGTCAATTGATCCCGCAGGTGTCCCAACTCAACTTCTTCGGAAAGCCACGTCGACTGCCACTCCTGCCAAGCCTCGTTGAGAGCGGCTTGCGGACGTTCTCCGCGGAGGACCTGGCGGAGATTGTCCAGCATGACCATGGCCATTTTGCGGCGGGTGTTTTCTTCCTTGCTTCCGGTATGACCGAGGATCATGGCATTGGGCAAACCAAAAAGCGGGGAACGTTCCGGATGATCCGTTTCATTCTTTAAAACATCAAGAACGGCAAATCGGCCCCGGGAATCCTGATTCGACCAGTCGTACAAAGCCTCCTCATTGACCAAAAATCCTCGGCCGGTATTGATGAAAATTTTGAGCCGGTCCCCGGCCTTCACGGCCCTGTTAAAATGACTCCGGTTGATCATATCCGTACCTTCCTCACGCGAGGCAGACGGGAGAAGGGTGACGGCATAGGCTTGGTTAAATAACTCCTCCAGTGTGACATATCGCACTTCTTTACCGCGATCGCCGTAGGCCCGGTAAAGCCGATCCAGGTCCATTTTCTTCTTTTGATACCGCTCGGTCTGAGACGATTTCTCATGAATCACAAGATTCATTCCGAACGCGATTGCGATCCGCGCGACTTTTTCTCCGATAAATCCGAGGCCCACAATGCCAAAATCTTTATCCCGAAGTGGACGGCACACAAGATCCGGCCCGGCCTTGGGCGCAACCTGAATCCTCATGGGATCCACGATGGTTTTCCCCGGAAAGGCCTCGGGCTGTTCGATTAAAAGTCTGCATCCCGGAATGCGAATCACATAATCACTTTTCGTAAGGAGTTCGCCCACGCCTTCCAGAGACTCGGCCACTCGCTCAACCGACTGGAACTTGTGAGGTTCGGGAGAATCCGCCGCTGCATATTTCTGTACTTGAGTGGATGTCGTCACAAGTCCGCAGACACCCAAGGCGTTTAAATAACGCACAAGGGCCGTAGCTATCGGACCGTCCCCGATGATCCCGACGGTCTTTTTCACCTGGATAACTTCATCGAATCCCAAAATCTGATGCGACGGTGCCCTGGGACCGACTGCGGTATTCTTCCAAAGCCCGCTTCGCGCATAAGCTTCTTTGTCTTTTAAACGCGACACCACCATCATCAATTTCGCCAGTAAAAGTTGAGCCACAGCTTCGTAATCCACTTCGGTCCCTTTGGCCTGAATGACATTTTCGAGGATGGAACCGGGATGGACTTGATCCGAAGCCGAAATATCCGCCAGGGAATCGCGCGTCCGGTAGTGACCTTCTAGAAGCGAGGTGATGTTGAGTTCCGCCATGGACTGGGTCAGAATCCCGGGGGCATTCGAAACCTGGAAGCCATATTTTTCAGCCGCAGCTTTATCGATATTGTCCGTTCCGGCGGACATCACAATCAGTCCGCGCGGCTTATCCAAAAGGTTTGCTTCCTTCAACCTTTCATACGCGGTTTGGAAAAATTCCTCGTTATACTGCTGATTGACGAATCCGAGGAAGAAGCTGTACCGACCCTGCCGAACCGCGGCTAGAAGCTGATCCCGCGAAAGCGGCTCGGAATCGGGATCCAGGGAATTCACATTCACGGGATATCCGAGCAATCTTTCGACTGCCTGCGGGTCAAACGGCTCCGCTGCCAAAATATTCGGCGCCTCCGCCGAATGCACATGCTGTCTCCACCATGCACCTTCGATTGCGATCATCTTTTCCTGCCCCCGCACCTCCGAGCGGGCGGGGGGAAGAATGAGCGGGACAAATTGCGCCGGAGTAAGCACTCCCTGATCTACGAGCTTGCCGTCCTTTTTGATGAATAATTTAAAGAGGGACAGACGTTTCTTGTATTTTTCCGTCAGATCCGGCGCAAATAACGGGATAACCAGCTTCCCGTTTTCCACAAGTTGGTCTTCAAGATCCGGAGGAACCTCAGGTGCGGGACTTTCAGCCCAGACCACAATGGCGTCATAAGGCCCGGCCTCAGGGTAACCTAACTTGTTCAAATTCGCCGGGAGGATATGCAGATTACTAAGTCTCATCCGCCTGGCATTGGCTTCAGCTTGCTGTCTCAATGGTTCCACGATTTCCGTAGCATAAACTTCCTTGGCGAGCTTCGCCAAAAGACATTCTGCCCACCCACGACCAGCCCCAATGCTGAGTACCTTCTCATGCCCCTTGAGATTCAAAATAGTCTCGACAAACACCACGAGGGATGGCTGCGATAGGGTCTGTCCAAAACCAATGCTGCGCGCCGTGTCTGAATAGATAGGCTGGTGCAAAGCAGTCAGTCTCATATCCGCATAAAAGGACGGCGCAAACAGATGCCGTGGAACTTCGGATACAGCTTTGAGGACCCGTTTGGTCGCAGGAATCCACGCCTCTCGAGGTCCGACAAATTGCTCAAGCTTCGCCTTAAGAACCGTCTTTAAAAGAACAAAGATTTCGAAAATAAGTCTTTTATTGGCAAGAACTAATGCATCATCCTCGGACCGCAAGGTGCCATCCTCGGCTGGAAAGGCTCCATTCGGCCAAGAGTATTTTGCATAGATCTGATCCAGAATTTGGCGGAGCGTATCAAAGACCCCGATTTCTTGAAGACGAGATTTTATCTCAGGAGACGAAAGCATGTTTTCCGTCCACGGGATTGCAAAGGCAAGATCTGCGCTAGCGGCCTCATCCCTGAGCCAAGTGACTAAAGAAACCGGATCGTCAACAAACCAAT
>JAMWDC010000021.1 GCA_023819025.1 Candidatus Omnitrophota bacterium
ATAGCGATTCGTCACCCCTTCCCTCACCCTCCCCACTAAAGGGAGGGAATAACTGGAGCAACGTATAAATAGTCTCAACATGATGGTAAGCACCCCTATGCCGCCCGAGCGTTCGAAATTCACCAGCGTGGAATTCCTCACTCGCACGCTCAGCATAGGTTTGCTTTCCATTCGTTTGCAGTTGCGGGTATGGTCCTTCTTCCCTCATATCTTTGGAATTGACAAAACGGAAACTCAGGATTTATAGTACTCACGTTCTTTCACATTGGAAGAATGAACCACGGGGAGGCCGTGTTTGCGGCCTGAGAGTTTTGCGCCAAGCAAATGACCCGAAGAACCTGATCTGGATAATGCCAGCGTAGGGAAATGAAGAAATCCTTAAATCACCCCGAATGCCCAGGCATTTGGGGTTTTTTGTTTTAAGGACACGCTGAGATCCGGACGATAAGGAGGATCAAAATGTTTTACGAAGTCAGCGAGGCACAAATCAGTCGAGCCATTGTCAGTGAATTCACGCAATGGTTTCAAAATCACATCCAAAACGATGTGATCATTGTCGGAGGCGGCCCGAGCGGTTTGATGGCAGCCCGGGATCTCGCACGCGCCGGAATGAAAACGCTTGTCGTGGAAAGCAACAATTATTTGGGCGGAGGATTCTGGATCGGCGGTTATTTGATTAACACCCTAACCTTTCGCGCGCCAAGCCAGGAAATCCTGGATGAAATCGGAATCCCGTACCGCGAGGTCTCTCGAGGGCTTTATACGGCCCTGGGCCCTCAAGCCTGTTCCAAGCTCATTGCTTCCGCCTGCGATGCGGGTGCTCAAATCCTCAACATGACAAAATTCGATGACGTCGTGCTGCGTCGTGGACGGATCGAGGGTGCAGTCATCAACTGGACTGCGGTCGCAAGTCTGCCGCGGGCCGTTACGTGCGTGGATCCGATCTCTCTAGAATCAAAAGTGGTAGTCGAGGCCACCGGCCATGATGCCTGGGTCCTGAGAAGTCTTGAGAAAAGAAATCTCCTTAAGCTTGCGGATTTCGGACCGATGGACGTAAATACATCGGAAGATCTTGTCGTCGAGAAAACCGGGGAGATTTTCCCGGGACTTTTTGTGGTCGGCATGGCTGTATCCACAGCTTACGGTCTTCCTCGGATGGGGCCGACCTTCGGGGGCATGCTTTGGTCCGGGAAAAAGGTCGCTGGGCAAATTATCGAAAAACTTGCAGGGGTACCGGCTGAAAGAGTATGATATCCGCGGTAAGCTGGTGACGTTAAAGATGCTTGTTAATCAAGCAAGGACGCTTGAGGGGAATCTATGTCCATCGACATTGCGTACGGTCCCTTAAGCGTCCTTGTTTGTCATTAAGAAGAGGCTGTGATGGATATTCGTGATGAGATCCTGCGGTTAAAAAAAGAACGCCGCGCGGTCATTCTGGCGCACAATTATCAGCTCCCGGAGGTTCAGGATATCGCAGACTTCCATGGAGATTCTTTGGGCTTAAGCATTGAGGCCTCGAAGACCAACGCCGAAGTTATTGTCTTTTGCGGCGTGTATTTTATGGCCGAAACCGCCAAGATTCTCTCACCCCCAAAAACCGTCCTGATCCCGGATCGGCACGCAGGCTGCCCGATGGCCGATATGATCACCCTCGAGGATTTGCGAAAGTTAAAACTCAAGCATCCCAAGGCCAAGGTGTTATGCTATGTCAACTCCTCGGCTGAGATCAAGGCCGAATCGGACGTCTGTTGTACTTCTGCCAATTCGATTTCAGTCGCACGCGGCGCCTTCGGGGAAAAAGAAGAAGTCATCTTCATTCCGGACCAATACCTGGCACGCTATACCGCATCCCAACTCAGGCGGCCGTTCATTTATTGGCCCGGTTATTGTCCGACTCACGTGAAGATGCTGCCGGAGCATTTCAGAAAAGAAAAAGAAAAACACCCCGACGCCGAGATCCTGGTACATCCCGAATGTACTCCGGAAGTGATTGCGGTGGCTGACAAAGTTTTTTCTACAAGCGGCATGTGCCGTTACGTCAGGGAATCGAGCTGTAAAGAATTTATCATCGGCACAGAAATCGGCATGATCTACCGGCTCAAAAAAGACAATCCGGACAAGGAATTTTATCATCCAACCCCGCTCGGGATTTGTCCGAATATGAAACGGATCACCTTGGAGAAAGTACGTTGGAGTCTAACGCATAGGCAGGAAGAAGTTTATGTCCCGCCCGAAACCATCACCCGGGCGCGTACCGCACTGGAAAAGATGATCGCCTATAAATAATCTCCGGGCACCGAGGGATAATTCTGAACCCGCCACAGAACGCCTCACCGCATCCGGCGCAATCATTCGAGACCCAACTTGAAGTTTTCCGACAACCGGCTCGGAAGTTTCGCCTGCGCAAGTTGTTGAAGTTTTCCAGCAACCGGGTCAGAGATTTCGCCCGCGCAGGTTGTTGAAGTTTTCCGACAACCGGCTCGGAAGTTTCGCCTGCGCAAGTTGTTGAAGTTTTCCAGCAACCGGGTCAGAGATTTCACCCGCGCAGGTTGTTGAAGTTTTCCGACAACGGGTCAGAGATTTCGCCCGCGCAAGTTGTTTGAGCATAATCAGTGGTTGGAGGTAATAACGCGAATACTTAAACCTCGTTACGGCAACAATATTTTAATTTCGAGTTCTTTGGACAAAGCAAAAGTCAAACAGGCATAGAGACATCGAGACCGATAGCCCAGAGGCGATCTGATCATAAAGGCCTCAGCTTTCAGGCGATGCTTAAGGCAAGAGAAGATGCCTTCGATGCGCTGGCGTAGTTTGAGAAGTTCATGCTGAGTTTGAGTCATCAAACGGTTCATAGAATTTCGAACATCGGTTAACAGCGAGAGCCTTTGTTGATAGAGTTCTTGCATGAGTTGAGTCTGTCTAAAACATCGCCGACATCGGCGATACACAGGCCTTTGAGTCCTTTCAAAAGTTTGAGGACCCATTGACGATCATCGGTGTCCCCCGAGGTTAAACTTGCAGTTTTTCTTTCCCTTTCGGCTGCTTATGCTTTTGGGTTTACAGCACGTATATCCATCTTTGAGTTTCGGTATTCGCGTGACGACCTATTCTAGAAGATTCTCACGACTGAACCTGCATTAAACTACGACATGATGAGCCCTTCTTCGGTTGAACCATGAAGACCGCAGGACAATATAAAAAACCGGGCTTGTTTTGAGCAATCCCGGTTTTTTTCCAATCGCAGAGGATTCTACCGATATCGAGGTCATCCTTTTAATTCAAAATTCAAACCATGGTCGGAACGTCTGCCGTCTTAATCCCAGTGTTTGTTGATGTAATTCTGAATCTTGGCGTAGTTGTTTTTTAACATGTCACTTGTTTGGGTGTCCACACAACCTTCCATTCCCGCCTTTAAGGGAATGGCGTACCGCCACGTAGCCGAAATGGTTTCGATCGGAAGATCGATGAGCGTTTGATTTTTCTTTTTAACCAGAAACTGATTGCCGCCGACCGTTCCCAGTGGATAAACGGGAACAGAATGCCTTTTTGCGATTTTTTCAAGAGACGGCAGATCTTGCTTTTTGACCGTCACCACAATCCTGGAAGGGGCTTCGCCGAACAATATCTCATCGGTCCGGCAGGATTTTTCGGCGAGCACCGTCAGATCGATGGCCGCTCCGATCATGCGTTGACGATTCGTGATGCAGGATTCCGCAAGACAAACCGCCAAGCCTCCCTCCGAACAGTCATGGGCACTTTTGAGGACCCCTGCCTGGATCGCTTCAAGACATACGGCCTGGACGGCTTTTTCAAACTCGATGTCAATCTGTGGATCTCCCTTTTTCTGCCCGTGGATCAAATACAAATATTCGCTGCCGGCAAGATCCGCTGCCGCATTTCCGAGAAGGGCAATGACATCATCCTTCTGCTTAAAATCCTGTGTCATGTATTGTTGCGCGTTCTCGACCAACCCCACCATGCCGACCATGGGGGTAGGATCCACCGCCCCTTTGGGATTTTCATTATAGAAACTCACATTCCCGCTCACGACCGGCGTATCCAACGCCCGGCAGGCTGCGGAAAGTCCTTCGATCGATTTCCGGAACTGCCAGTAATTTTCCGGCTTCATCGGATTGCCGAAATTCAGGCCGTCCGTGATGGCAAGGGGTCGTCCGCCCGCGCACACAACATTGCGCGCTGCTTCGGCAACCGCCATCATAGCCCCGGTATAGGGATTCAGGTAACAATACCGGCCGTTGCAATCGACGCTGATCGCAAGCGCTTTTTGGGTCCCCTTCATTTTGATAACCGCCGCATCCGAACCCGCCCCTACAGCCACAGCATCCTTATCCGAATATGTAAAACTCTTATAGGCGGCTTCTTTGCTTGCGATGGACGGGGAACCGAGAAGGCCAAGCAACACAGCGTTCCAGTCTCTAGGTTCGGGTAAATTCTTCGTGACTAAATTTCGTGTTTCTCTCAAGTACGCCGGCTCCTTGGTTTGGCGGTCATAAAGAGGGGCCCTTTCCGTGAGTGCCTTGGCAGGGACTTCTGCCACGACATTGCCATGTTCCTTGACGCGGACGATTCCATCCTTTGTAACTGTTCCGATTTTGACTGCTGTAATGTTCCACTTCCTGAAAATCCTCAAGGCCTCCTCTTCCCTGCCGTCTTTCAAAATGGCAAGCATCCTCTCCTGCGACTCCGACAGGAGAATTTCATAGGGTGTCATATTTTTTTCCCTCTGCGGGACCAGCGAAACATCAATCTCGATGCCCGTACCGCCACGCGATGCGGTCTCGCAGGTCGAACAAATAAGCCCGGCTGCTCCCATATCCTGCATGCCGACGACAAGTCCTTTTTCAATTAATTCCAGGCATGCCTCCCGCAACCGTTTTCCGAGTTCGGGATTCCCGATCGCAACGGCACTTGAGGACGAGGAACTCTCTTCCGTAATCTCCTGCGACGCAAAGCTCGCCCCGCCTACACCGTCCCGACCCGTATCCCCGCCCACATAATAAACGGCCTTCCCCGCTCCGGCGGTGGTGCCCCGGATAATATTCTTTTGATTCACGATACCGATCACAAACGCATTCACCAGTGGATTGCCCTCATAACATTCGTCAAAATACGTTTCACCGCCGACCGCGCTTATCTCGGCGCCGTTGGCATAATGCGCCAAACCACGAATGACTTCTTTAAATAAAAATTTCACTCGTTCCTGATCGAGACTGCCGAACCGCAACGATCCTAACACAGCCACGGGCCGGGCCCCGGTGGTGAAGATATCCCGCACACATCCTCCGATGCCAGTTGCGGAGGCCTCGAAGGGCTCCACGGCCGAAGGGTGATTGTGCGATTCAATTTTAAACGCGACGCCGAGCCCGTCGCCGATATCGACGATACCGGAGTTTTCCTCGCCAGCGCCAACAAGGACTTGTTTGCCTCGGGTCGGAAACAGTTTAAAAAGTTTTCTGGAATTTTTATAACTGCAGTGCTCCGACCACATCGCTGAAAAAAGTCCGAGTTCCGTAAAATTGGGGACTCGCCCGAGAAGTTTTTTGATCTCGGCGAACTCGTCTTTGGAAAGCCCAAGCTTCTGGGCCAGCTCTGCATCCACTTTGATGTCCACATGGGTTGCCATAAAATCATCTCCTTGTCTTTTTAACGAACCGATGACCGCCTAGACATAAAAAAGCGGCTCTCTTTTTTCAAAAAGAGCCGCTTTGAGATTGAAAGATGGCCGATCGACAGGATCATCCGACACGCTATATCCTTGTAGTATGCGATACCCCGCTACGTCCTTGTAGTTACTGTTTGTGATCGAAGAAAAATGTACGCAAAAAGAGGTGAGTTTCCTTTGCACCGCGGGTCTTGCGCTGGCTGCGTCAGGGATCCCGCGCCCCTCCTCCCATGAGCCGTTTCCGCGATTGGAAAAATTATACTGTATCTACGGCTGAAAATCGACGCCTCTTTTCGCTGATTTCTCCAAAATATTTTAGGCATGGCGCACTTTCTGTTATCCATTTATAATGGACCCCGTAAAAAGCAGGGCTTGAGCAAAAAACGGGTATTCAAACGATACGAGAAAATAGTTTGATTCGGTGGTTACTATCATGTCGACGTCGTTAGCGGAAACTATTTTTTGGGTTGGCGTCAATGATTACGAAACGGATCTTTTTGAGGCCTTATGGCCTTTGCCTTACGGAATCTCTTATAATTCCTATCTGATCCAAGATCAAAAAGCTGCTCTCATCGATACGATCAAAAAATGTTATTTCCCTGAATATATCCGGTCCATCCGCCAGCATCTTGAGGAAAACGGGAAGGTTGATTATTTGATCATCAATCACATGGAGCCGGATCATTCGGGCGGGATCGAGATGCTCACCGCGGAGTTTCCCGAAATCGAGATTGTGGGCAATGAAAAGACCGCGGATATGGTCGCCCATTTTTACGGGATCAAAAAAAATATCCGGGTCGTAAAGGATCAGGAGGTCCTCAGCCTCGGAACGCATCAATTAAAATTCTTCATGACGCCGATGCTCCACTGGCCGGAAACCATGATGACTTATGAAGAAAAAACTCAGACCCTTTTTTCGGGGGATGCCTTCGGCGGCTTTGGGGCCCTCAAAGGAGGAATCTTTGACGATCAGACCGATCTCGAATGGTACAAGGGAGAGGCACGGCGTTATTTTTCGAATATCCTCGGCAAATACTGTGCCATAGCCCAAAGGACGATCGCGAAACTCGAAAACCTCCCGATCCGGATTATTGCCTCAACCCACGGTCCGGTTTTCCGCAAAAACCCTAAGACGATCGTGGATTGGTACAAACAGTGGAGTTTATGCCAGACCGAAAACGGGGCGGTTATCGTCTACGCCTCGATGTATGAAAATACCAGAAGAATGGCGGAAAGAATCGCGAGGGCATTGGCTGAGGGGGGTGTTGAAAAAATCAAAGTCTGGAACATCTCCCGCACCCACCCCTCTTATGTCCTAAGTGACCTATGGCAATACCGCGGCCTGATCCTCGGAAGCTGTACTTACAATGCCAAACTTTTTCCGTGGGTGGAGATATTGATCAGCATGCTGGACAATAGTCAAATCAAAGATCATTTGCTCGGGCTCTTTGGCACCTATGCGTGGTCGAGCGGGGTTTTATCCCAGCTCAAAAATTTTGCGCAAAAAGGGAACTGGACTTTGATCGAGCCGGCCCTAGAATGCAAGGGGGCACCCACGGACGAAATTTTAACACAGTGCGATATCCTGGGACGAAATTTCGCCAAGGCCCTCGCCAGCTCTGTAAGAATACTAGAAGGATCTTAAAAAGCCTTCCACCTCAATGATCCGTTCAGCTTTCGCGGCCGGATGCCTTTTTCAATTTCGCCAAGGCCCTCGCCAGCTCTGTAAGAATACTAGAAGGATCTTAAAAAGCCTTCCACCTCAATGATCCGTTCAGCTTTCGCGGCCGGATGCCTTTTTCAATTCTTCGATGAATTCGGGATCCGCTTTGGGCCCCAAGGCTTCGGATTGATGCACATCCGCCCAACTCTTATCGTACTGACCCATCTTGAAATAGAGCCGTGCACGGTTGTAATAGGCGTGGGGGTATTTGGGATTGAGTTCGATGGATTTATCATAATCCGCCAGTGCCTTGTTCAAATCCCCTTTTTCGGCATAAAGATTTCCGCGGTTTCTGTAGGCCGGGTAGTGATCCGGGTCAACTTCGATGGCCTTATTGTAATCCGCCATGGCCCGTTCGGGATCCCCCATAATATCGAAGGCGGAACCTCGGGTATTGTAGTTTTACTGTCTGAGTTATAAATCATTGTACGAGCCGTAAAGGGGCCAACAAGTTATGTTTTTTCCAGTGATAGAACCGAGCCAGTTCATTGCGTTCCAATCATTTCGTCCGATCGCGGGCAATCCGTACAGGATCCGTACAATTGCAAATTTTGAGCAGGCTCATCGCGATGCCCTCGCGAATCTGAGGAACCGTAATTGCAGGCGCCAAGGATTTGCCTCGGAGCGTCTCTTGAATCAAAAACCAAAGCGCCATCAACGAAAGCGTTTGATGATGATGCCAACCTATCCAGGTACGCATCTCATAATCGCCAAGTCCTGCTTCACTTTTAGCGCGCTTGAGCGAATCCTCAATTCGATGCTCTGCTTTCACAACTCGTCCCAATTCTTCAAGGGAAGTTTGAGCCGGTGCGTTCGAAAGAAAATAATCGTGCCTCCAAGCTCCATCTTCCTCTTGTCTCTGGGTTGCTATCAAAAGTTCTTCCGTGGTATTGACGCACCGGTCCTCCGTTTTGGTCACGACACGGCATTTGACTATCTTGAGTTTCAGCGGCCCTTTTTCACCGTCGCGTATGGTAATGTCACTCCAAGCTTTTTGCGGAAGTCCTTGTGCTCAATTCTTGACACTTTCAAATTTTCGTTTTGGCTGAGCACCTTGTCCATCATGAGACGGCGCAGGACAGGGAGCTTCCAAATCACGGATGGTGGTATTGGAAGGTACCGCAAGCAGGTAACGTTCTCCCCGAGAATGCAAAGCCTCTCGAAACCACTGAGCATGTCCCATTTCATCATCTCCGGCAATCCAAGCAGGCGGCAGCAAAGAACCATGAGTTTCAAGCATGGCAAGCGCCAATTCATGCCGGGTCTGGTAACGGATTTCTTTCGGGATGCCGCATTGTTTACGGCGTCTCTTATCGCTTGTTCATTCATCCGGGAGATACAAACGTGTATCTACCAAAGCATGTTCTTTTTCAGATGCATAACCCATGTAAACCGTTACTTGTCCATTGTCGACTTTTCCGAGTCGGCCAAGCCATTGCCTCGCTACCCCAACCGAATCTTTTCCCTGTTTCGGAAAACCCGAAGGATCAAAGACGATCACCCCTCTGGGGTCTCCAATTTCAGCGGCTACTTGTCCTACAAGGACTTCGATCAACGGCCGATGGTCCCACGAAGAGGCACTAATAAAATGCTGCAATCCTTGGCGGTCTTGGTCATGTCGATCGGCTATCGACTCGCTGTTTTTTCTCTCCAAATCCGTCATCAAACCTCGCAGGTAAGTTTGAGCATGTTGTCTTTGTTCTTTTCTCCGAAGATGAGTCCCGTACGGAGTCACAAACCTTTCAACACGTTTGACCATATCATCGAAGATGTTTGGAGAAACTTCACATTGAGCCAACAGTTTTTCTTTACGGATGTCAAAGAGCAATTCCATCGATGGCCCCCTTCCATGAAAAGTGTTTTTCATGGAATACTCACCGACAAAATAAGTTACGTGCTTTTATCAAACTCAGACAGTAAAACTAGTGCCCAGTCAAGTTTGAATTTGGGGGGAAAGATGTTTTAATTGTATCCGGGCCTCGTTGGTAGTGAATTGCCAATCGACGCCTTTTGGCATTTGGTTGCGATTTTTTTCCCAGGCTTTGGTTTCTTTGGCCAAGGTTTGGATGTCTGAGATGTACCGGTTATTCAAGCATTGGTTGGTCAAAACACTGAGTTCAATTTCCGCGATGTTTAACCAACTGCCGTGCTTGGGAGTGTAATGGATCTCAAGGTGTTGGGCCAATCGGTGAGCTTCTTGAGGTTCAAAAGCTTCCTACAGAGAGGCGATCTTATGAGTATTCAGTTTGTCAACAACAAGACGGATTTTGGGAACATGGGGATAATCTTCATCCCCCAGTTTTTTAATTTCATCCGCCCAATCTTTAGCCGTCCTACGCTCTCTCACACTGACCTTCCGTTTTCCGGCAAGCGGTTCGGTAAACATAAAATTCACCGCCGTGCCCTTGCGTTCGTATTCATAATCATAGCGTTCCGCCTTGCCTGGTTCAGGTACCAAACTCTGTTGTGTCTCGGTAATCAACTGCGTCGGTTGTTCGTCCCTGCAGATCAAAGGAATCTTGGGATCATACGGCAAACAATAAAGATCCAACGTCTCTTCCATCTGCGCCACAAACTCCGCGTTCTGTTCCGGGGGAATCCCCCAGCATTTTCTCAGATGGGGCTTGATTTCGTTTTTTTTAAACCTTGTCGGACTGTTTCGTGCGAAATAGCTTCGACGATTTCTAATTCTACCATTTTGTCGGCCAGCAATCTTAAACTCCAACGTCCAAAGCCTTCCGGAGGTTTGCCGCAGCTTAAGGCTATCAAGTGGGCCTCTTTTCGGCCGTCTAAAATCTTTTCCCGAGGTGGATGCTTTAGCGGCTTGCGCCCCACTGCCGCTCCCAGCCCTTCCATGACAAAGCGTTCTCGAATTGCCGGGATACCTTTGACATGGCATCCAAGAGCTTCGGCAATTTTCTCGTCCGTCCAGTTCGGGCCATCGGCATCCGCCTTTAACAAAATGTGGGCATGCCGGATTTTATATGCGGCTGCTTTCCCTTGACGGATCAGTTCATGGAGTTGGGTGCGTTCTTCTTCATTCAGTCGGACAATATATTTCTTCATCTCGATCCTCCTTGTACAGAAGGTATCGACATGATTCAAGCGCTCCTAAAAATTAAACTGACAAGGCAGTAGTCTTTTCTGCGGTTTGGAGCCGACCCGGTCATAAGGCGATATGACAGCTAAGCCTGCTACAGCTTGCCGGGGGAAGGGAAGATAAACCAAGGGCTTGAATGGTACTGAAAGGCCAACGGTCGGCCTTAAAGGGACAGGGACAGTAATCCTGATTTTGATTTGCCGAGGTCCGGCCATTCGAGGACGACGCCCGGTCAAACACACAAAGACTTATTTATCTCGACTTCGTACTGTGCCACATTCATTTTTCGACTTGGAATCGACCTCGCAATAAAGAATCGATGACGACCCTGCCTTCAATTCCGTCATGACGAGAATTAAGCGGGCGTAAACGGCCAAAAGTGAAAACAGCGGGTTTTCGAAAAAAGATAGCCGGCAAAGGGGTTTGGGATCCCAAGCATTCCATTTCTACTGGAAACGGTCCGTTGGCTGCCTGCCATACCGCCGCTACTTTTTCGATGCAGATTTTGAAGTTTCGATCGAGATGCCCACGGCCGAAACGGATCGAACCCTCAAAATACTCATTCAAAGAAACATTGAGTCCTGTTTCTAATAATTTCCGGAGGACCGTATGCCTCTGCTACCATAGAACCAAAAGACAAATCAGCAACGCCGCGACCGCAAGAAAACAAAAAAATTTTTTCGAATGCTTCATTCCCGGAGCGCTTCGACCACCAAATCCCCGACCTCAGAGGTTGAGTACCCCATTTTCCCGGCATTCAGACTTTTCAATTTTTCAGCGGTCACACGCATCACACTTTTTTCAATAGCTCCGGCCGCCTGAGCTTCACCCAAATAATCAAGAAGCATCCCGACCGCGCAAATGGCTGCCAAGGGATTGATCACGCCTTTGCCGGTGTATTTGGGGGCGGAACCACCGATCGGCTCGAACATGGAAACCCCGCCGGGGTGAATATTCCCCCCCGCGGCAATGCCCATCCCGCCTTGGATCATCGCCCCTAAATCCGTAATAATATCCCCGAACATATTATCCGTGACGATCACGTCAAACCATTCGGGATTCTTGACCATCCACATACATGTGGCATCGACATGGGCATAATCGCGTTTGATATCCGGATAATCCCCGGCCCCGATTTCATGAAACACGCGTTCCCAGAGATCAAAGGCATAAGTCAGCACATTCGTCTTGCCGCAAAGAGTCAACTGTTTCTTTTTGTTCCGCCTGCGCGTCAACTCAAACGCATAACGCAGGCAGCGTTCCACTCCGCGGCGCGTATTCCGGCTTACCTGAATGGCAACCTCATCCGGCATCCCCTTGTTGATAAACTCCCCCTCACCGACATAAAGGCCTTCGTTATTTTCGCGCACGACCACGAAGTCAATGTCTTCCGGCCCCTTATCCTTCAAAGGGCAGTTAACGCCCGGGTAAAGTTTGACAGGTCGGAGATTAATGTATTGTTCGAGATCAAAACGAATTTTCAAGAGGAGTCCTTTTTCCAGAATCCCGGGTTTGACATCCGGATGGCCTACTGCTCCCAGAAAAATGGAGTCGAAGGTCCGGAGCTCCTGGAGCACAGAATCAGGCAGTACTTCACCCGTTTTTAGATACCGCTCGCCGCCCAAATCATAGATTTTCAAATCGGTCTTGAAATCAAACATTCCCGAGACCGCTTCCAGTACCTTCAAACCTTCGCGGACGACTTCTGGTCCGGTTCCATCTCCCGGAATGACTGCAATCTTATACGTCTTCATCA
The DNA here is from genome assembly GCA_023819025.1 of Candidatus Omnitrophota bacterium. GTDB lineage: Bacteria > Omnitrophota > Omnitrophia > Omnitrophales > Aquincolibacteriaceae > JAMWDC01. The sequence goes on from JAMWDC010000021.1 coordinate 12,263, forward strand.
TCTGTCTCCAATCTGCCGATCTGCCAAGTTTGCGTAGGACCTGCGGAAAATCCCTAACTTTTTGAGGATTATACGCGATGGAATCTAAAAATAAAAGGACGGGCTGACGAGCAATTCTTTCGTCAAATATTTCCCTTATGATTTGCAACCCGTCCTCACCAACCTGCAATCACTCCGGCCTACCCCCATCGGACGGTTGAATCTTGACGACAAAAAATACCCTCTTCGAAAAGGGAAAGGCAGCACAGGACATCGAGTCCGATGCGTTATCGCTTCGATGGACGTCCTTTACCCCACGATCCGGAGAGCGAACCACGGGACAACGTTGAAGATGAATACCGTCATTTTAAAATACGCCATTCCCGCATAGTGAATAGCCTGAAACTGCTCGACGGACAACTTGAACCCTCGGCTGTGAATTCGATAGACCCAATCACGGGCAAATGTGATGACCGCAAACCAGAAGAGCAGCAAACCGACATTAAGAACGGCGCACCATCCGAGAAAACCACGAATCATAGAAATATCCATACCGCCTCCCTTGATATGGTCTTTATCCGCT
>JAMWDC010000022.1 GCA_023819025.1 Candidatus Omnitrophota bacterium
AGGAAAATCGACGTGATTAGCTATGATGAAATTCTGGAACTGGCCGCATTGGGCGCCAAGGTGATGCACTCACGGGCCGTGGAGGTGGGGAAAAAATTTAACGTCCCCATTTATGTACGCAACTCGATGCATCGGGGAGCAGGGACTTTGATTACAAAGGAGACTAAAAAGATGGAAGAGGTCGTTGTCAGCGGCGTGGCATTAACGGAGGACGAAGCCAAAGTGACCCTATTTAAGGTGCCGGATCAACCCGGGGTGGCCGCCAAGATTTTTGCGACCCTGGCCGAGGCCAATATCAATATTGATATGATCATTCAAAACAAGACCCAGACGGATACCACCGATATCTCGTTCACGGTTTTTAAAAATGAGCTTGATCGGGCCCTTGCGGTGATGAGAAAGGCAGCAAAGACCATCGGTGCAAGCCATATTGCCTGCGATGAAAATATCGCGAAGGTAAGCGTGGTCGGTGTAGGCATGAAGTCGCATTCAGGGATCGCCTCCCGGATGTTTCGGGCCCTCGCCAGGAAAAGGATCAATATTGATATGATCTCGACATCCGAAATTAAGATTTCCTGTGTCGTGAACGGCGCAAAAGGCCGCGAGGCCATCCGGGAAATTCATAAGGAGTTTGGATTGGGCCGAAGGCCGGGTGCGATCCGAAGAAAAACATGAAAAAAGTCTATTTTTACGACACCACCTTAAGGGATGGTTCTCAAGCCGAAGGAATCAGTCTGTCTTTACGGGATAAAATCCTCATTGCCGAACGGCTTGACAAGTTTGGTATTCATTATATCGAGGGCGGGTGGCCGGGATCAAATCCCAAGGATCTGACATTTTTCAACGAGATCAAAAAGTCGGGGATCCGTCACGCGAAGATTGTGGCCTTCGGTTCTACCCGGCGGGCTCATACGAAGGTCACCGAAGATCAAAATGTAAAGGCGCTGCTTGAGGCCGACACCAAAACGGTGGCAGTTTTCGGAAAGTCCTGGGATTTTCATGTGGCTCAAGTGTTTCGGACATCGCTTAAGGAAAATCTCCAGATGATCTATGAAACCCTGGCCTATTTAAAATCGAAAAAACTTGAGGTGATTTACGACGCGGAACATTTTTTTGACGGGTTTAAGAAAAATCCCGAATATGCTTTGCGTACTCTCCACCAGGCTGTGCGCGCGGGTGCCGATATCATCACCCTTTGCGATACCAACGGCGGGGCCCTGCCTCATGAAATCCGGCATGCCATTTTACGGGTGAAACGTTCTTTGGGGGTCGGGACGCATCGCAATTCACCTTTGCTCGGCATTCATTGTCATAATGATTCCGAGCTTGCGGTAGCCAATACCATTCAAGCGGTCGGTGAAGGCTGTGTTTTGGTTCAGGGGACCATGAACGGCTATGGCGAACGATGCGGAAATGCAAACCTGGTCAGTGTAATCCCCATTTTACAGTTTAAAATGGGACTTTCCTGCATTTCTCCAAAGAAAATGAAGGAGCTGACGGCGGTTTCGCATTATGTGGCGGAGATCTGCAATATGCCGGCTATGAACAGCCAGCCGTTTACGGGCCGATCCGCCTTCGCCCATAAGGGCGGTGTGCATGTCAACGCCATGATCAAAAATCCGAAAACCTATGAGCATATCGACCCTCGTCATGTGGGGAATCACCGCCGCTTCCTCATCTCAGAGCTCAGCGGAAAGACTAATATTATGATGAAGGCCAAAGAACTCCAACTGGATCTCGAGAAGGAATCCCCCGAGACGCGGAAAATTCTTTCGGAAATTCAAAAACTTGAGAGCGAAGGGTATCAGTTCGAAGCTGCCGAAGCCAGTTTTGAACTGTTGATACATAGGCTGACTGGGAAACACAAGAGTTTTTTTGAAGTTACCTCCGTGGCCGTGCGCGTCGAAGACATCGGTCACGCCAAGCCTATTTCGGTCGCCGAGGTGAAGTTGATGGCAAAGGGAAACGAATTTTTCGAGGTCGCAGAAGGGGACGGCCCGGTCAATGCACTGGATCGGGCTCTGCGCAAGGCCCTTCGCGGTTCCTATCCGGTGATCGATCAAATCCATTTGACGGATTATAAGGTCCGTGTCGTCAATTCTGAGGCAGGGACTGCGGCGAAGGTGCGTGTGATTATTGAATTTCAGGATGAAGGTTCGACGTGGACCACTGTGGGGGTCCACGAAAACATCGTGGAAGCAAGCTGGAAAGCGCTTACAGATGCTGTGGAATACAAATTGAGTAAAGGATAGCAATTTTAAAAGGACATAAAGGGTTCATGTATATGAAATGGACCTGTCCATGAGATATGGGTTCGTGAATGCAGAGCGAACCTGTCTTTCACCTAGTAAGTTGCATGAATGGGAAAGGAGCAGGGTTATGAACGCATTGGCAAAGATGGGACCCGCTTTGGCAGTTATCGGAATGACTCTCTGTCCAGTGGCCGTGGTGGTGAGGCTTCTTGGGAATTATCACTTTTTGGGGGTAAGAACAGTCAGCCTCCTGGTGATCGGGATTGCGCTGATGGTCATGGCCTGCACCCTTAAACTCTATGAGAAGAAGCAGTAGAAAGAGGGGGCTGTTTTCTGAAGCATTTGACCAAGCTGGTGTATTCCCCGGCTTCGTCATTCTGACGGGCTGAAGGCTTGAAGGATCTCGCAAAGATCCTTCGCCTCACGCAGGATGAACCTTATGGATTGAGAGAAAATTGTCCGGAGGGCTCATTCAACTCTTTCTACGAAATCGCCGAATATTAAAAGGGCGAATTTATTTTTCTTGCGATTCAGACGGCCACCAAATCCATGATACAAAAGGAGAATCCATGAAGGATCTTCCGAAACTCAAAGGCACGATTCTTATTGTCGATGACGATCCGAACGTTTTGTGGTTTATGTCCAGGGTTTTCCAACCCATGGGTTACGGAACGCTGACTGCACAAAGCGGATCCGAGGCCTTGAAGTATTTTCAAGGGTGCGGTGCGCAGATTGACGTGATGATTGTGGATCTGCGGTTGCCCGGCATCGACGGGGCTGACCTGGTGAGATCCGTCCGCGTTTTCCGTCCTGACCTTCCAGTCATTGTGATTTCCGGATTTCCCAACCGTAAAGAGGAATGCGAAAAACTCGGCATTGAGGCCTTTTTACAAAAACCGTACAGTCTTGAGGATCTTTACGCCTGTGTCGAATCCATCATCGAGAGGAGGGTTTCGGATAAGGAAGAGGCAGTTCTCGGGCCGGATGTTGAACTGTCGGCCAAGATTTTGATTGTGGATGACGAACCTGAGGTAGGGATGCTCTTATGCGAGTCTTTAATGGAAGATTTTCCGGAGGGCAATTTCAAGATCAAAGGGGCCGCGACCGGCCAAGAGGCTTTACGGGTCGCTCGGGAATTCGAGCCCGACATCGCCATCATTGACATCAAAATGCCCGGTATGGCGGGTGATGAATTGATCCAACGTTTCAAATCCGGTGAAAGCTATTGTCCGAGAGATTTCGTGATCCATACAGGAGTAACAGATCCGGAGGTTGTAGCCCGGGCAAAAAGTCTCGGCCACCGAGTCCTAACCAAACCCACAGACCTCGATACCTTATTCGTGACCTTGAAACGGATTTGTATTCGCCATCACCTCGTAAGGAAAAAAGAGCACGCATAATCCGTCTTCCTATCTATTCTGCCTTGAGGGCTCGGGGTGTCTTCGATCCTTCATTCTGAGAGCCGTAGGCCCGAAGGTTGTCACGGGATTCTTCGCTACGCTCGGGATGCCCCCTCCTAATAGAGGAGAAACACTCCTCCGAAGGCCACCCTATCCTTCGGATTCGTTGAACCGCATGTATGCGTGGGTATTCCGCATTTCTGTGAAGATCTCCACAAGGAATCCTATTTGAGGAATAAAGAATCAGTAGTAAAATGACTCGTTCAATGGGGTAGTCATACCTGTTTTCTCCGAGGATCGATCACAAAAGGTGGGCCGATTCGGGAGGGAAAATTCCAATCCCCAAAAATTGAGTTCAGGTTCTGTATCATGAGTTCAGAAGATTTAGCCACGAAATACAATTCCAAAGAAACAGAAGTGAAGTGGTATTCCTATTGGGAGTCCCAGGGATATTTCCACCCCAAAAGCGACACCGAAGGAAAAAGATTCCGCGATTCACGGTATGTGATTGTGATCCCGCCGCCGAATGTAACCGGCATCCTCCACATGGGGCACGCGCTGAATAATTCCATCCAGGATATCCTGATCCGTTGGAACCGGATGAAAGGAAACGACACCCTCTGGGTGCCAGGGGTAGATCATGCTGGCATTGCGACACAAAATGTTGTGGAGCGCAAACTCGCGAAAGAGAAAAAAACCCGGTACGATCTCGGCCGGGAAGCTTTTCTTCAGGAAGTCTGGAAGTGGAAGGAGGAACACGGAAATACCATTACCCGCCAACTGAGGCGGCTCGGCGCTTCATGCGATTGGTCACGGGAGCGTTTTACAATGGATGAGGGCTTATCGCGGGCCGTACGCGAGGCCTTTGTGACGCTTTATGAACGGGGACTGATTTATCAAGGACATTACATCATCAATTGGTGTCCGCGTTGCCAGACGGCACTCTCGGATGAGGAAGCCGCACACAAAGAAGTGGAGGGCGGACTCTATCACATCAAGTATCCGATTGCAGGCAAAGGCCGACAGGTCCGCCAGACTGAAGTCGGGCAGGCCGAAAAGGTTGGCGAGGATCATGTTGTCTTGGCAACGACTCGACCCGAAACCATGCTTGGAGATACGGCCGTTGCGGTCCATCCCCGGGATCCGCGATACCGGCATCTTGTGGGCAAGAAGGTTATCCTTCCTTTAATGGAACGCGAAATCCCGGTCATCGAGGATGAATTTGTGGATCCGGAATTCGGCACCGGGGTCGTGAAGGTAACGCCTGCCCATGATCCCAATGACTTTGTGATGGGGCAGCGCCATCAGCTGGCTCAAATCAATATTTTAAACCCCGATGGGACCATCAATCAAAACGGAGGAGCCTATGTCGGCCTCGATCGCTTCGAGGCAAGAAAGCGTGTTGTGGAAGATCTGAAGGCCCGGGGGTTATTTATCCGCCGCGATTCTCATTTGCATGCCGTGGGTCATTGCTACCGTTGCAATACCATGATCGAGCCTTATCTTTCCAAGCAATGGTTCGTGCGGATGAGGCCGCTTGCCGAAAAGGCCCTTGCTGCATATTACCAGGGAAAGACGAAATTCTATCCGGACCGCTGGACCAAAGTTTATCTTAATTGGCTCGAGGGGATTCGGGATTGGTGTATTTCACGCCAAATTTGGTGGGGGCATCAGATCCCGGTTTGGTACTGCGATCCATGTCTGGAAATAAGTTCGGATAAAAAAAAGCAGGGGATTATTGCGGCCCGTGAAACGCCGGCGCAATGTCCTGATTGTGGAAATAAAAACCTCAGACAAGATCCCGATGTCTTGGATACCTGGTTTTCATCCTGGCTGTGGCCTTTTTCGACCTTGGGATGGCCGGATGCGACCGACGATTTGAAATATTTTTATCCGACATCTGATTTAGTCACAGCCCCGGAAATCATTTTTTTCTGGGTCGCGCGGATGATCATGGCCGGTCTGGAATTTCTCCAAGAAGTGCCCTTCCGGCGCGTTTACATTCACGGGACCGTCCGCGCGCAGAGCGGATTCAAGATGTCAAAATCTCTCGGCAATGCGATCGATCCTCTCGAGGTGATCGAGGAAATGGGTGCAGATGCCCTCCGTTTCAGTATGATCATGTTGAGCGCCCAGGATGTGTATTTGTCGCGCGAGAAATTCGAGGTCGGACGCAATTTCACCAATAAGATTTGGAACGCGTCGCGGTTCGTTCTGATGAATCTGAAGGATTTTTCCGGCGGCCGCCTCGACTTAGATTTGGATCTTTCGAAACTGTCCCTGGCGGACCGCTGGATTCTCTCCCGCCTCGAACAGGTGAGCTCTGCGGTCGAAAACCAACTCGGAGATTTCGGTTTGAGCCAGGCCTCGAGCGAACTTTATCATTTTGTTTGGAACGATTTCTGCGACTGGTATATCGAACTCTCGAAGCCGATTCTTGCCTCGGTCGAAAAATCCAAGAAGGAAGCAACTCAAAAGGTGATCTTCTTCGTACTGGAGCGCATTTTAAGATTGCTACATCCATTTATGCCGTTTATCTCTGAGGAAATATGGCAAAAGTTAAAGGCAAAAGCCTGCGATCAGAACCTGTGGCCTTTGACCTTGTCCCTCGCCTCCTGGCCCCATGAAAAGGCCAAGCGTTTCGAGAATCCCGAGGCCCAAAAGGCCTTGGATATTCTTCAACGGGCCGTGAAGGGGATCCGGGATTTGCGGTTGCGGCTTCAGCTCCCCCCCACGCAAAAACTTAGTGCGGTGATTGCGAGTGATCAGTCCGAAATTCTCTCGGTCCTCAAGGATCATGAAGGACAAATCAAAATTTTGGCCCGTCTCGAAGGGTTTGATCTCAAACCCAGCTTTGAAAAGACAAAAGCGTTTGTGGCCAATGCCTTTTCCGATTTCGAAGTGTTCATCCGCATTGAAGGACTCGTCGATCCTGTAAAAGAACGCGGCCGGTTGGAACACAAAATCGCCGAGGCCAGGAGCCGGATTGATTTGATTCAGCGGAAACTTGCCGACCCGGATTTTACAGCCAAGGCACCCGAGTCTTTGGTTCAGAAGGAAAGAGAAAAATTAGTCGATGCCCAACGGGTTCTTAAATCTCACGAAGCACATCTGGAACTCTTCCAATAGTTTTTTCAGATTCCCTTTGAAGTGTCGAATCGAAACATGAATATTTCTTCCCTTCCTCTTTGCCGTCATTCTTTCCGGACCGTGCTCCTTTTGTGCTTTTTTGTTTCCGGGGCGTGCGGTTTAATTTATGAAATCGCCTGGCTCCGTGTGATGGGTCTTATCTTTGGAAATACGACTTTTGCAACGAGTACCATCCTTGCAGGGTATATGGCTGGATTAGGGATGGGGGGCGCTTTTTTTCGGAAGGTGGATTGATCGGGGAGGCCATCCGGTCAAGGTCTACGGGTGGTTGGAGGGAGGTGTGGGCGTCTATGCCTTTCTGACGCCATGGGTTTGGAAGGCGATGGAGTCCATTTATATTATTTTTTATCAGGCCTTTGAACCGTCCTTTCTCCGGTTCGGCTTGTTTAAATTTGCGATTGTCTTTGTCGCACTTTTTGTCCCGACTTTTCTCATGGGGGGAACGCTTCCGGTCGTCGGGAAATACCTTGTTCACCGGCAAAAAGATACGGCGAAACTTATCGGTCTCCTTTATGCCCTGAATACTTTGGGTGCAGTTTTGGGTGTGTTTCTATGCGGTTTTTTCCTGCTTTACCTGATCGGCGTGTGGCAGACCGTCGTTTTTACCGGCGTTTTTAATCTCATCATTTTTGGAGCGTGTTACTCCTACGCACGGGTGGAGGGGAAAAATTTTTCGTCCGAAATCATGAATCGTGCAGATCAAGAGGATGAGGTCAAATCGGGATTATCCCATTCCCAGAAAGCGCAAAGAAGCCTTACCCCGACGTTGCATCCGTGGATTTCTTATCTCCTTTCGGTTTTGTTCGGTATTTCGGGCGCGGTTTCGATGATGTACGAAGTCGGTTGGACAAGGGTGTTGGCCATGGTTTTGGGAAGTTCGGTGTATGCCTTCTCCACCATGCTGGTAACGTTTCTTCTAGGGATTTCGCTGGGGAGTTATTTATTCAGTCGGTTTTCGAGGCGTGTTGCGGTTGATCTAATGACTTTTTCCGTGCTGCAATGGTTGACGGCCTGTTTTGTTTTCACGGGTTTTAATGTCTTTGATGACCTGCCGTATTACTTCGGTAGATTCTACGGTTGGTTCGGGAGATCTGTCTGGGCCCTGGAATTCGTGAAATTTTTGTTTTCAAGCCTGGTGATGTTTCCTCCGACCCTTTGCATCGGCGCGATGTTCGCGTGTTTCATCCATGTCTTTCAACGTTCGGATTCGCTGGGACGCGAGGTCGGCACGGCCTATTTTTCCAATACTCTTGGAACCATCTTGGGTTCCGCCTTGACCGGTTTTTTGATCATTCCAGCGATTGGGATTCAAGCGACCTTAATAGCCGCAGCTGTTCTCAACGTGTTGATCGGTGGTACTGTCTTTTTGATTCAGCCGCAAAAGTTTTACCGGAAACGAATTGTTTGGGGATTGAGCGCCTTTCTCCTCGTGATTGTCAGCGCCAGCAGGGTTCAGGCGTGGGATCGGATGGCCATCACAAGCGGTACTGCCATTAAGCCCATGAATGTTGCAAATCTGTCCAAGAGGGATTTTATGGCATACCTGAGCGAGAAAGAGAATTTGTTTTATCGGGAAGGGAGCAACTCTACGGTAAGCGTTGACCGTCTGAGGGATAATATTTCCCTGTCCGTGAATGCGAAAGTCGATGCCTCGGTCGAAGATTCATTTACCCAATATCTGCTCGGGCATCTGCCGATGTTATTGCATCCGGATCCCAAGAAGGTGCTTGTGATCGGATTGGGAAGCGGCTCTACTTTGGCGGCGGTGGCTTCGTATCCTGTGGAAACCATGGACTGCGTCGAAATCGAACAGGAAGTGATTCAGGCTTCAACATTTTTCACCAAGATCAACCGGAACGTTTTAGACGATCGAAGGGTGAGGATATACACCAACGACGGGAGAAATTTCCTGCTCATCCGTCCCGACCTGTACGATGTGATTATCTCAGAGCCTTCGAATCCCTGGATGGCTGGCGTGGCCAATTTGTTTTCTTATGAACATTATCAGACCATGAGCCGTCGCCTGAATCCGGGAGGCATCGTGTGTCAGTGGTTTCATGGTTACAGTATGGCCCCCGCGGATATTCAGATGATTGTGCGCACATTTAGGCAAGTCTTTAAGGATGTCACGCTTTGGACTTCCTATTATCCGGACATGATGTTGATCGGTAAAAGTGAAAAGCTCGTCGTGGATTTCAACCAGATCCAACATAAATTTGGGTTATCTTCGGTTCAAAAGGACCTTGCGCCGCACGGTATCCAGGGGCCCGAGGGGCTGTTCGCAAGTTTTTGGCTGGGGTCCGAAGAGCTAGAACGCTTGTCACAAGGCGCCAAGATCACCAGCGACAACCACCCCTACTTGGAGTTTTCAGCACCGCGCAATCTTTACAAAGATATGCTCCATGGTAATTTTGTTTTTATCGGTTCTTACCGGAAAAGCCTGTGGCCTGCGATTGTGAATCTTGAGCCGGCGTGTGCCAAAAATCAAAAATTTCTGAATGAAATGGCACGGGGATTCATTGCCAAACGTATGTACCAAGAAGCCCAGACCGTCTTGAATATCTCGCGCGAAATCGATGCCAACAATCCCGGATATCAGGAGGTTTTAGGAATTCTTTTTTATAAAATCGACCAGCCTCAAGAGGCAGCAAATTGCCTATCGAACGCCGACACAGGTCAACCTCCGTCGAGCGAGACCTTTTATGATCTGGGACTTGTCCTTTTAGACAAGGGTCGTCATGAGGAGGCCATTGCCAACTTTCGCCAGGCGTTAGTGCTGGCTCCGGGGCACACCGATTATTTAAAGGGCTTAGCCGATGCCTTAGACAAGGCCGGTCAATACCCCGAGGCCTTGGCAACCTATGACCAAATTGTAAAGATCAAAGAATCGGATTTTTATGCAACCATGAAAATGGCAGAGATCATTTTTAAAATTGCCCCCTTGCCGCAGCAGATTGCAATTTCCAAGGTCCTGATGACCGTCTATCCCCGTTATCTGCCTGCTTATATCAAACTCGGTGAGGCGTATGAGGCGCAGGGATTCAATAGTCAGGCGATGGATGTTTACCAGTTTGTAATTAACCGTTTCCCCAAACTCTCGACGGGCTACTTACATTTATCGGCGGTCTATGATAAGATAAGTCAAAAAGATAAATTAAAAGAAATGGTCAAGAAGGCGATAAGGATGGATCCGTCTCTTGCCAAAAATAAAGAAATCATTAAAATCTTAAATTCATAATTGTTTCTATGGTTCTTCAAAGAACTCCCTACCAGTTTATCCTCGAGAGCTCGAGACTGTATCCGCTCAAGCGTACGACAGGACTGCATTCTATGCTTCAAGCGGCTCTCAAGGAGGATATCGGGACAGGAGATATTACGTCTGAGATTTTGGTTCCAAAGGATATTCAAGGTGAGGCGGTGATCTATGCCCGTGAGCAGGGGATTTTCTGCGGGGGACCGATCATTCGTGAACTCTTTAAATTGGCAGATCCTTCGGTGCGGATGAAATGTTTTGTTGGGGAAGGGAAATTCTTTTCCAAAAACCAGGCGGTCATTCGGATGAAGGGCAATATCCGGACGATTCTCAAAACGGAACGGACCATCCTGAATTTTCTGGGACGGCTTTCGGGCATTGCCACGTTCACGTATCAATTTGTCGAGCGGGTGAAAAAATATAACGTGATTATTTTAGATACCCGGAAAACTCTTCCCCTATGGCGAGGGTTAGACAAATATGCCGTACGGGTCGGCGGGGGGAGGAATCACCGCATGGGGCTCTACGATGCCATTTTTGTAAAAGAAAATCATCGTGTGTACGGTGACTTCGATCGGCTTCGAAATTATCGGAGGCATTTTGCGATTGAGGTTCGCAACGAAAAGGAACTGAGACATGCCCTTGGGTTTGAGCCCTGCATAATCGTTTTCGATAATTATCAATCCCGACGTTTGAACAAAGCTGTCCGTTTGGCAAGACGCGTATCCCCCAACGTTTTCCTGGAGGCCTCGGGAGGGATTACGCTTGAGAACGCTGTTCGTTATGCGAGATCGGGTGTGAACGCCATCTCCATTGGTTCCTTGACGCATTCTGCCAGATCGATCAACTTCTCGCTTCTGATTTCTTAGAGGGTATTTAAAGTCCGGCCTCGGATCCGCGTTTCAATAAAAGATCGTTTCATGTCCCAATTTAAATTGATCACTAAGATGAAGCCGAAAGGGGATCAGCCCCAGGCTATTGAGAAGCTTGTGGAAGGTTTCCGGACCGGCAAAAAAGAGCAGGTCCTCATCGGAGTCACGGGATCCGGCAAGACTTTTACGATGGCCCATGTCATCGCGAGTCTCGGCAAGCCGACCTTGGTCGTGAGCCATAACAAAACCCTTGCTGCTCAGCTTTTCTCGGAGTTGAAGGAATTTTTCCCCGAAAATGCCGTGGAATATTTCGTTTCGTATTATGATTATTATCAGCCGGAGGCGTATATCCCCCATACGGATACCTATATCGAGAAGGACGCCTCGATCAATGACGATCTGGACCGCCTGAGGCTTTCTGCCACAAGTTCCATTCTTTCCCGCGACGATTGCATCATCGTATCGAGTGTTTCCTGCATTTATGGTTTGGGTTCTCCGGAAGATTGGCAGGAAATGTTGGTGAAGCTTGAAAAAAGGCAGACCATGGACCGGGATCAATTTCTTTCGGCCTTAGTGGGTATCCAATATGAAAGAGTGGAAACAGAATTAAGGCGCGGGACATTCCGGGTACGAGGCAAACGGGTGGATGTCTTTCCATCCTACGGTGAAAATCCCCATCGTATCGAATTCGGCGCCGAGGCGGTCGAGAATTTGTACCTACTTGACCGTGTTCACTTTGAACCGCTGAAAGAACTCGAACGAGTGGTGTTGTATCCGGCCAAACATTTTGTGACTTCCTCCGACCGGCTCCAGAAGGCCGCCGAAGGGATTGGGGATGAACTGGCATGGCGTGTCAAAGAATTGATCCGGGAAGGGAAAGATCTTGAAGCCAAACGTCTGGAATCACGGACGCGCTATGACTTGGAAATGTTACGGGAAGTGGGATACTGCTCCGGCATCGAGAATTATTCACGCCACCTCTCGGGCCGGCCCCCGGGATCACCTCCCTACACGCTTCTCGACTATTTTCCCAAGGACTTTCTGACGATGATTGATGAATCCCATCAGAGTATCCCTCAACTCCGGGGAATGTATTACGGGGATTTATCGCGAAAAAAAATACTGGTGGAACACGGTTTCCGGCTCCCTTCAGCTTTGGATAACCGTCCCCTGCGATATGCAGAGTTCGAAAGGAAAATCGGTCAGGTTCTTTATGTCTCGGCGACACCCGGGTCTTATGAAATTGAGCGGGCCGATCAGTGTGTCGAACAAATTATTCGGCCGACCGGATTGATCGATCCTGAAATTGAAGTCAGGAAAACCGAAGGCCAGATCGACGATCTCATAGGTGAGATCAAATTGCGCGCCAAGAAAAAGGAACGCGTTTTGGTCACAACATTGACCAAGAAAATGGCCGAGGATTTAAGCCGGTTTCTGCGTGAGGTCGGAATCAAGGTCCATTATCTCCATTCCGAATTCGACGCCTTTGAACGCGTTGAGATCCTGCGCGATTTAAGGCTCCGAAAATATGACTGCATTATTGGGGTGAATTTGTTGCGGGAAGGACTGGATTTGCCCGAAGTTTCTTTAGTCGTTGTCCTGGATGCCGACAAAGAAGGTTTTCTGAGGAGCGAGGTTTCCCTAATTCAGATTGCAGGGAGGGCTGCACGGCATGTGAACGGCAAGGTGATTATGTATGCCGATAAGACGACGGACTCCATGAAAAAAGCAATTGCGGAGACCAACCGGCGTCGTGAGATTCAGACAGATTTTAACATCAAGAATCGTATTACCCCGACATCCATCCGGAAGGAGATACGGGAAGGGATCGAAAAGTGGAAATCTGCCGAGGATTTTGTTTCTAAGGTCGT
>JAMWDC010000023.1 GCA_023819025.1 Candidatus Omnitrophota bacterium
GAAGAATCGTCGGAATGTATAAGCGGACTCATCCTACAGGGGCTTAAAAAGCCGAATGAATGTCCGGCCTTCGGTGTTCGCTGCACGCCCGAACACCCGCTCGGCGCGACAATGGTTTCAAGCGAAGGTGCGTGTCAGGCGTATTACCGGTACCGGAAACGAAACGCCGGGATTGTTGATTTAAAGGTAAAGGCGGAAGGTAAATAATCGTTCAGGAATGCGTGTTGTGTGAAGAATGAAAACGATACATCCACCCCGCGGAGACCCACGGCCGCCACAGGGATTTGTGAACGGTAACACGGATGGAAGGTCGAAGGGAGAGCAAAGTGACGAAGGGTGAGGGACCGTCTCAAAAGCCATCCTGGCAGATGACGTGTCCCATTTCGATCAAGGATTATCCGAAGATTACACTTGCCCACGGAGCTGGCGGAAGCCTGACCGGCCAGCTGATCGAGAAAATGTTTTTGCCTATGTTCGACAATCCGGCCCTCGCGCTACAACATGACGGGGCAGTCCTCGGATTCGGCAATAAGCGTTTGGCTTTGACCACGGACTCCTATGTGGTCCAGCCGCTCTTTTTTCCGGGCGGGAATATCGGAAGCCTGGCGGTTTATGGTACCGTGAATGATTTGGCGATGTGCGGTGCCAGGCCGCTTTATCTGAGCGCAGGTTTCATCCTTGAAGAAGGACTCGCAATGGAGACGTTGTGGCAGGTGATTCAGGCCATGAAAGAGGCCGCATTCCAAGCAAATGTTCAACTTGTGACCGGCGATACGAAAGTTGTGGAACACGGCAAAGGTGACGGGATCTTTATCAATACCTCAGGCGTCGGAATCCTGGAGCACGAACTTCTGATTGCCCCTCAAAGTGTCCGGTCCGGTGACGTCATCCTTTTAAGCGGCGATATCGGGCGTCACGGGATGGCGATCATGGCCGTCCGGGAAGGTTTGACTTTTGAAAGCGCCATTGAAAGTGATCTTGCGCCATTGGCCGAAGTGGTCCTTAAACTTTTAGATGCGAGGGTTAAAATCCATTGCCTGCGTGATCTTACCCGCGGTGGGCTTGCGAACGCGCTCAATGAGATTGCAAAAACTGCCGGCCTCGGGATTCATATTCGCGAGGAATCAGTTCCTGTACGCCAGGACGTCCGGGCGGCCTGCGAGATTTTGGGATTGGATCCGTTTTATGTGGCCAATGAGGGACGATTCATTGCGTTTGTCCGGCCCGATCACGCGCAGCGAGCTCTTCAGGTGATGAAATCATACGGTCACAATGCGGGACAATCGGAACCTCAAGATCTCGGTGCACGGGTGATCGGCGTAGTCAACGCCGGCTCGTCCGGTATCGTCACCCTCCAGAACAAAATCGGCACCCGCCGCATTCTTGATCGCATCGCCGGCGAACAATTACCCCGTATCTGCTAATGTAAAACCGGGACAGCGACCTATTTTTTGCATAAAGATAGCGCTAAATAGGTGTCTGCCCCCATTGTTACAGCACTGTCATTGCGGGTATAAAGGTTCTTTTGTGTTGCTAAGCTTTTTGATAATCGTTTGGTTTTTATGGGGTTAAGTTTAATCTATATCGAGATGATTAGACCGTTTCAATCAACGATGACTTATCCCCCTTTAAAAACTTGGCGTTAGAGTTTTTCAGCAACACTTTTTAACCTCTGTGCGCATCGTGAGGAGCGAAGCGACGAAGCGATCTTGCGAGATTGCAGGCCCTTTATGGGCCAGAACTACGCGCCGGGATTTGGATAATCCCGTGTGTGTACGTGCGTTGGCACATTTGGGTGCCGCTTCGCAATGACATCAGTCATCTGGTTTACTCAATATGTACCTTACCTTCGCCTGTCTAACAGCTATTTTTTTGTCCCGATTCCGCATTCATCCCATCTTACTACGCCCTTCTTTGCGATCCTAAGATTCCTTTTCAGAAAAAGTTACGTCAGGCGGCGAGTCGTCCGCGAGCTTCTTTTTTAAGTTTTGAAATAAGACCCGTATCAAAAGCAACAAAATTTGACTTATTTATGAAGTTAGGTAAATTTGTTTATAGATACTTTTACATAGCTGGACTCTTGAAAAAGGAGAAACATAAAATGAAAACCCAATTTGCAAAGAAGTGCTTGATTGTTTTGACTGTCGTTACATTTGTTTTTGCAGTGAGTGGAATTTCCGCTCAAGCTGAATACGAAACAGCGCCTTCGGACGATAGCACGACCATACCAGTCGTGTCCGTTGAATCCACAACTTCAAGCGAATCTAGTCCCACCGAAGTGCCTTCCGGAACTGAAGTAACAGCACCTATTACTCCTACAACAACTGAAACAACTACAACGGCCGAAACAGCGGGCACAACAGCAGCTGCACCGACAGCAGATGCACCAGCAGCACCAACCGCACCGACGCCAACCCCAACACCGACTCCGACATCAACACCAGCACCTGTATCTACGCCGACGCCGGGGCCTACTGCAACCCCACCAGTAGAATTATCAGCTTTTCGATATAATTATACTTATGACAGTAGTGGACGTCTCACACAAGTGGAATGTTATTATTATACATGGGGTATTCCCTTGTTCATTTTTAAATACACGCTTTCAACCATTGACTATACGTATGATGCTGCAGGCCATTTGACGAGTGAAACCCATAAAGCAGGTGGAACGTATACCATGTATAGAATCGAATATAGTTATGATTCGAGTGGAAACTATACTGGTAAAAAGTTGATTCAATACCATCCAGACCGTGAAACTTGTTATGATGCATCCGGTAGTGTAATACAGTGTGGCACAACACCCACGCCAACACCGACACCAACACCGTAATGATGCGTTAAAGTTTAAAAAATGGGCAGCAGCTGATTTTGGAATTAGTTGCGGTCCTTTTTCATTTCTACTTTTCCCGTCAAGTGTATCCGTTTACCATCCGATGATCCTATAGCCGGCAAATTTCTAACGGAATCATGAAACGATCTTCGCAAATATTCATTCTTGGGTTTCGCGCTTTAGTACAAGCTGAAGCCGCGCGGCATGCTGCGGGGTAGGCGCGTTCACTTGGGCCACTCATTAGGTGTCTGTCCCAAAAGGAATGACAGGAGGAAAAATCTTTGAAGCAAGACGTCCAAGCCAGCGTTCATTCACAGACAGCGAAGTGGTGGAAGTTTTCCTACGAGGAGTTGTGCCAAGAGCTCGCAACCGATGCCCGGAAGGGACTGAGTCGCGTCGAGGTCCAGAAACGGCTTGCCAAATACGGGCCGAATCAATTGCCGGAGGCCAAAGAAGTGTCCCCGGTGATGCTTTTTATCGAACAGTTTAAAAATTTTATTATTTTGGGTGCTTCTTGGGGCGGCTTTGATTGCCGGCGTGTTGGGCGAATGGATTGATGCAACGGTCATCCTCGTGATTGTGATCCTTAATGCGGTGATGGGATTTATACAGGAATACCGGGCGGAAAAATCGCTGCGCACCCTTCGAAAATTAGCCACGCCGACTTCCCGCGTCATTCGTGGCGGGACCGTTCAGAGCGTTGCGTCCCGGGATATCGTTCCTGGAAATTTGGTGGTTTTGGAAGCCGGAGACCGGATCCCCGCGGACGGAAGAATCGTTCAATCTTTCCTTTTGCGCACGCAGGAAGCCGCGATGACCGGAGAATCGATGCCGGTCGAAAAAATTACGGGTACGATCCTTCAGGATGAAGTTTCCATCGACGACCGGAAAAATTGTGCGCTTATGGGTACGGTTGCGGTTTATGGCAAAGGTCAAATGATCGTAACGGAGACGGGACTTACGACGGAACTCGGCCGAATCGCAGAAATGCTCCAGACTGCGGAAACCGAACCGACACCGCTTCAAAAGAGTCTGGAAAAACTCGGCCATCGGCTGGTCGGCATATTTCTCGCGATCGTTTCGTTAGTGTTTTTGCTTGGTGTGATACGAGGAAAAAGTTTGGTGGAAATGCTGTTGACCTCATTGAGTCTGGCCGTGGTTGCGATTCCGGAAGGCCTTCCTGCCGTTGTGACTGTTGCCCTTACGATCGGTGTTCAGAAAATGGCAAAACGTCATGCCCTCATTCGGCGTCTGGCCTCGGTTGAAACGCTGGGCTGTGCGTCGGTCATCTGCACCGATAAAACCGGCACACTCACTCAAAACGAAATGACGGTCCGGCACGTTTGGATGAATGATCAGTTGATCGATATCGAAGGGGTCGGTTATGTCCCTCAAGGGAAGTTCATGATTCAAGGCAAGGAAATCAGTCCAGGTGGGATTCCTGAGCTTGAAAGGGTGCTTCAAATCGGGGTCCTTTGCAATAGTGCGGATTTGGTCAAAACCGAAGAGCATGGCAGGTCCTTGGCGATCCCACGGAGGGAGCCTTGCTTACGGCGGCCATGAAGGCTGGAATGGAAAAACAGGCCCTGGAGGCAGCAAACAAATTGGTGATTGAGATCCCGTTTGATACGGAACGCAAGAGGATGAGCATCTTAAGAGAAACCGCACAGGGTAGAGTTTTATTTGTGAAAGGGGCTCCTGCCGTCATCCTGGATCACTCAAACACAATTCTGATGCGCGGTCAGACCTTGGAACTTTCCTCCGATCTGAAAAATACAATCGAAGAGGTGAATCAGAAATTAGCGAGTCAGGCCTTGAGGGTTTTGGCAGTAGCGTATCGAAATGTCGGCCTTAATGCAAAAGCGGATTCTTCCCTGGGAGAGGATCTTACGTTTGTGGGTTTAATCGCCATGATGGATCTGCCCCGTCCTGAAGTCAAAATCGCTGTGGAGACTTGTAAAAAGGCGGGGATACGGTCCGTGATGATTACCGCCGATCACAAGGAGACGGCCTTGGCCATTGCCCGTGAGTTGGGATTGGGCGATAACGTCCAAGCGATGCATGGTTTGGATCTTGATCACATAAGCGACGAAGATTTAAAAAATCGGGTGGATCAAATCGGGGTTTATGCCCGGGTTTCGGCCGAGCATAAATTAAAAATCGTCCGTGCTCTTAAATCGCACGGTGAGGTCGTGGCCATGACCGGGGACGGTGTCAATGATGCACCCGCTGTCAAGGAGGCCGATATCGGTGTTGCAATGGGGATCACGGGGACGGATGTCACCAAGGAAGCCTCGGATATGGTGATTACGGATGATAACTTTGCCTCGATCGTGAATGCGGTCGAAGAAGGGCGGGGCATTTACGATAACATCGTCAAGTTTGTGAAATACCTTCTTTCTTTTAACATCGCGGAGGTCCTCGTCATCTTTATTGCGATGTTGTTCGGTCTGAAAGACTCGTCCGGTGCTTCGTTTATTCCCATGACCGCCGTTCAACTCCTTTGGTTGAATCTCGTGACCGACGGGCTGCCCGCCATCGCACTCGGGGTGGATCCCATCAGCCGTTGGGCCCTGGAACGTCCGCCGCGCAGAAGTTCGGAGTCGATTTTTACGCCGGCGTTTACGGTCCATATGATCGTGATCAGCATT
Organism: Candidatus Omnitrophota bacterium; assembly: GCA_023819025.1. GTDB lineage: Bacteria > Omnitrophota > Omnitrophia > Omnitrophales > Aquincolibacteriaceae > JAMWDC01. The sequence continues at coordinate 5,488 of JAMWDC010000023.1, forward strand.
CTGGTGACGATTGGGACGTTGGCCGCTTGTTTTTACGGCTTACGCCATAGCAATGGTCTGGCCCAAACCATGACGCTTACCACGATGGTGATGTTGGAATTGGTGGGCGCTCAAATGGTGAGGCTCACTTCCGGAGTGGGTTTTTTCTCAAACCCGCTGCTTCTTTGGGCATTACTGATTTCATTATTCCTCCAGCTTTTGATCATTTATGTTCCGGGATTCGAGGTTGTCTTTGATCTGATCCCTCTCAGCTTGATGGACTGGGCCGTCATCATCGGTGTCACCCTGGGGGTCGGATTCTTGGGATGGATTGTCAATCCCTTCATCAATCGCATCTTCGATCAAAAATAGCTTTCCCAGATACTGTGTCTGTGGGATCCGTCCTGAATTAGTTTTGCATTCAGTAATTTCGAGTAGGGCGTGAAATCCCCATCGAACTTATTGAAACGTCACATTAGTGACAGGGAACTACACCGGGAAAAGCTGTTTCTGGGCTTTGGTGAGTGTTTTTCGGGACGGCCGGTGAACGCCTCGGCGCCATTTGTAGACCGTTGATTCATCGACGTTGAATTTATGGGCAACGGCCAGAATTCCGAGCCGTTCAATGAGGCGTTCCAGGGGAAGCACCCTTCCGCGTTCAGGGTCATAGATTTTGTAACCGGACGGGCTTTTCTGCTTCATGGCACGTTTATTGTAGGACTTTGTCACTGTCCTGGCCAGCGTTAAGTTTGTATTCGGCGGGGTGAATATTCCTTTTCTTAATTGGCCTGCGATTTGGTAAAATACGCCCGTTTAGGTCGGGGATGTGGGGGCCCGAAACCTTTTTCGCACTTTTCACGAATGAACGGGTAATTCAATATCGGAGGTAACGATGAAACGGATTGCAGACGCATTGGTGATTTTGGGGTTGGTGATTTACATCGTTGCAGTGATCGGCAGATATTACGGGACGCCTTTTGTGGTCGGACATCAGGCTTCGAGTCTGTTGATTCTCGGGACGGGCTTTTTTGTCCTGGCATGTTATTTGAAGATTTCGGCAAAGTAAAAGGAATAGTCTTTGGTCTTCCTTCAATCGTAAAGGAGGCGGGCCGATTCTGTTCGGCTTTTGTATTTGCAGTTTGTGAAGGGATGACATTTTGTGCCCCACGTGCCGGCACATGTCGGAGTCTTGTTCACAAAACCTTTGCGCGCGCAAGGTACGTTTCCAAGGGTGAGAGACCCGTTTCGGTGACTGAGGAGTTGCCGTGGTGAAGGATGGTTACTGCAAGCGATGGTTTAAACGTTTCGGGAACGGAGATTCAGAATGAAACTCAGGGTGTCGCCTTTCGGAAAATGGATTGTGTGGTTACTCATCCTTTTAACAGGGAGGTTCCACAGCGGTATGGCCCAGAACTTCGATCGCGGAATCGTCAAACTTCCCGAGCCGCGTTATGAAAGTGAATCCTCGATTGAAAAGTGCCTTCTCCTGAGGCGGTCCGTTAGAGATTTTAAAGATGAGCCGCTCACCCTTGCACAAATTTCCCAGCTTCTTTGGGCCGCTCAAGGCGTGACGAGTGCTGAGGGATTCAAGACAGCGCCTTCCGCCGGTGCGACATATCCCCTGGAGGCTTATTTAGTCGCGGGTCATGTAACGGATCTTCAGAGCGGAATTTATCAATTCTCTTCTTCCAAGCATGAGCTGACAAGAATCGTCGACGGCGATAAAAGAGAAGAACTGGCCCGTGCCGCGTTGGGGCAGTATTCGGTTCGGGAGGCTGCTGCGATTATCGTTTTTTCTGCCGTCTATGAAAGGACGACCGCACAATACGGCGATCGAGGCGTCATGTATGTGCATATGGAGGCCGGTCATGCGGCACAGAACGTTGCATTGCAGGCCGTTGCGCAGGATCTCGGGACCATCATGATCGGCGCATTTGAGGACGATGAGGTAAAAGTACTGATGAAGATGGAAGACGAAGAAGCCCCAGTGTACCTCATCGCCGTGGGCGTTCCCCAGCTGTAATAACCCTAGCCGCGATATTCAAATACGATGATTTCCAAACGATGTCTCTCTAAATTACTCCTGCTGGCGGCATTGGTCACGTTCGGCAACTGCGCTTCGGCGTTACCCGTCCCAAAATCGAATCTTCGGTATTTTTATGAAGTCGATTCCTGGTTAGCACGGGGTGCCCAGCCAACCAAGGCGGGGTTTGTGGAGTTAAAAAACCGCGGATTCCGTACCGTGATCAATTTTCGGCATGAACCGAAATGGATCGAATGGGAACGGGAAGTGGTTGAGGGATTGAGGATGAATTACGTGAGTCTGCCGTGGTCCATCACGAAAGACGCCCCGGGGGATCTCCTGGACCGGTTTTTCGAAGTTTTAGACAACCCGCTGAATCGTCCGGTTTTCTATCACTGCAAACACGGTCGGGATCGGACCGGTGCTATCACGGTTATCACTCTGATGCATTATAAGAAACTTTCTGAGGGAGAAGCTAGGGATCGGGCATTCCGGGATGTCTCACCCAATCTAAGGTATCGTATGTATGTCAATCGCAGGATTCGTGACTTTGTGCGTTCCTTTGAATGGGAATCCGCAAAATCGTAGTTTCCAGCCCGTCCATGTTTACGGGAGGACCGAAGTCTTATCTCCTATCCCGACTCTAACCCAATATTTGATAAACGGTTAGTGCAATTTACAATCCAAGAAATTTCCTTGCGTGAGCTACGACTCCAGACTATGATATCCAGACATTAAAACCATGGTGTTCAGATAAGAACCATTGCGGTTCCGGAATTCTCGCGGGAAATCTCCGAGGGGGCAGTTTTTCGAATAAAATTGCCACCTGGGGAATTTAACGAAATCATCAACGAATTTACTGAAAGGGAAATATCCATTCATGGACTCGACCCATTCCACGGATGCAACTTCTTCGGTATTAAAGACCCTGCCTGGCGATGACGTGCGGCAAATCATGTGGCGTTTTGCCGATCGTTATGACCTGCAAATGGTAGTTCAATCCACACGGGCTGTAGCCCGCGGCCTGGTGGCTCGCTTGGTGGCCGACGGCGCGCGAAATTCTCACGATTGGAACGCCGAAAAGGCACAGCTCCTTACTGCATTTGACGAAGGCGGAATCACGGCTGTTTTTATGGATCCGTCCCACGGCGGCTTTATCGAGGGGCCTAAAAATCTTGCCTTGGCGCTGGTTGCATTCGAACTTTCATGGGTCGATGCTGGTGCCGCCACGTGCAGTTTGGCTGGGAATTTGGCCTTAGCGCCAATCCATGAAAAAGGGACCCCCGAACAGGTGAAAACTTATATGAGTCGGTGCATCCCCGCAAAGCCTGGAGAAAATAGAAAAACTTGGCGCGGGGCGTTCGCATTAACTGAACCGCTTCCTTATGTGGGAGTCGATACGGGTGTGCTCAGCGGGAGGGTTCGTGTGGCGGAATGGTCTGAGGGCAAAGAACCCATCCTTCAGGTGGATAAACGGGGCCGTTTTATTACGAATATGGGTTTTGCAAACTTTGTTACAGCCGCAGTGGATTCTGATGATCCACGGATCAAAGGCAGCTGTATGATCATTCTTGAGGAAGGGGATCTGGGAATTTACGACCGGGGCACGCCGACTCATAAATTGGTGCATCAGCTGTCGTCGACGTGCGACCCTGTATTGAGTCTGAAGGTCCCCGCCAGCCGCATCATCGGCGGTTATACTGTCAAAGACGGGATTATCATACCCAATTCGAGCCACGGCGAGGTGATCGAAGCGGTTTTTCGCAGAACACGGGTGACAGTTGCTCTGATGACGTCCGCAAAACTGTTGTCAGCCGTCGAACCGGTGATCCGTTACCAGCGCACAAGATTCCGCGGCGGGGATGCCGGATCGCCGGGAACACCCCGTTATGAATTGGGATTGCAATCCAAAGAGGATGCGATTCACCGTTTGGCCGATGTCTGGGCGACGGGTGAGGCGAGCGCCTCTTTGGGCTTTGCCGCGGCACGGCTTTTTGATTCCTACGATCCGATTGAACGTGAAAAGGACCGCATCTTTGCTGAACAGGGGATCAAAGGCGGCCGGGCGCAGGTGAAGGCCCTCAAAAAAGTGCAGGCCGATGCGTTGGAATATTTGAAACTTTCCAAGATGCCGGAGTCAAAGCGCGATCCAGCGCGCTACGAAAAGCTCAAATCCGATACGCTCGTTCAATTTTTGATTCATGATTCCCTAGCGAACGTTTTATGCCCCGCTTCGAAACTTTGGAATACGGGATACGGCGCGACCATGATGCGCGAGGCCGTGAGTCTGATGGGGGGGTACGGGATCACGGAGGATTGTCCCGGCTTTCTCGGACAGAAATGGTCCGATGCCCAGCTGGAAGCAACCTATGAAGGTCCGGAGGCCGTGCAGCGCCGGCAATTGACCGTGACCATGGTGGATGATATCTTTCTTGCCCAGTTTCGTCAGTGGATTCAGGAATTGCTGGACATCTCAAACCGTCATCCCCGGATGGGGGCTTGTGTCTTGGCGCATGCGATGAAACTTTGGTTGTGGACCCTTGAATATCTTCTCCAAGCAAAGGATGCGAATGGCGAAGTCCTTTTTCACGGTCAGCGCCAGGGGGTGACGTTTTCGATGGCCGATGCGCTTTGCTGGCTGCTGGCATCCCGTTATCAAATACTCGATGTCTTGGAGTTGGAGTCCAAAGGGCCCCAGAATCCCGTGTTGGCGGAAGGGCTCGGCGGTTTTGTAAGTTTCTTTTCGGATTTATGCCACGTTCAGGCCGCACGGTCTGCGGGAGAAGTCGCTCGCATCACAGCCGAATTGGTGTTCGGATATGGTCCTTATCCCACCTGCAAAAATGAACGAGGTGAAATCTGTGATGAAATTCCGAAGCCCGGTGGTACGGAAGAATTTTTCCGGCTGCGAGGCAATCTCGACGCCTGCCTGGGCGGCGCGCGTTTGGCCAAAGATCGTGCCGCACTTGCGATCACCAAAGTCATGATCCCCGAAGCCTTGGATTATCCCCTGTGATAAAATCGTTATGCAATCGCCTCCTGTTATGGTTTCGATTCCGATGAATCCCCAAACTTTTCAAGCATCCGTGTGAACGCGATGGACAGCTCAAAAGACGTCGAACGTCAAACCATGGATGTCGATATCGTCGGCGTGGGGTTCGGTCCGGCCATGGGAGGATTTCTGACGACCCTTGCCAGGGCAATGGCGGATCCAAACAGTCGGCCCGTATTCGCGAGTCGGGCCATGCCGGGCATGCCTCTTCAAGTGATTTGTTATGAGCGCGCGGATGATATCGGCTTTGGTGTCTCAGGCGTGGTGACCCAGGGGCGTGCGATCCGGAAGTCATTTCCGAATTTGGATATTGCGCAGATACCGCGAGCCTGCGAGGTCAAGCACGAAAAAGTTCTTTATCTTTTAGATCCTGTCGGGGCGAGCCGGCGTTCCCTGATTCTTCGGATGGCGGACAAATTGATCCGGACTTTTAAATGGATGCTGTCCTATCGCGATCACGCCTTCGAGTTGCCGTGTATTCCTCCTTTCCTCCGTAAAGATGGCGGGCTGATTCTTTCCATCGGGCAGTTCAATCAATGGGTCGGTTCCGAGCTCATGTCATCAGGCACAGTCCAAATTTGGCCCGGGATGCCGGTGAGTCAGGCGATTATCGAGGGTGACCGCGTCTTGGGAATTCGTCTCGTGGATCAGGGTACAGACAAGGCAGGCCGTCCGGATACGGGATATATGCCGGGCATAGATATTCGGGCGCGATTGACGGTCGTCGGAGACGGTCCGGTCGGCACTGTCAGCCAGCAGTTGGATAAAATTTTCGGATTGCCTGAAGGTCAGTACCAGCGGGAATGGGCGGTCGGCATGAAATTCGTGGTGGAATTGTCCGAGAATTGTCCACTCCAAGCAGGCACGGTACTGCATACCTTTGGATATCCGGAGCCGGAAATTTTTGGTTTTCTTTATGTTTATCCCGACCGACTGGCGTCACTTGGGATCTTCGTTCCCGCCTCATTTGAGAATCCGGTGCGCACCGCCTACCGCTATCTCCAGCATTGGATGATGCATCCCTACCTTTGGCGGTACCTTCAGGGGTCGACCTTGCGATCGTGGGGCGCAAAGTCATTGGGGGAGTCCGGCAGACGGGGGCAACCCTATCTTGTGGGAAACGGTTACGCGCGGATCGGGGAAAATTCGGGCAGCACCAATGTCCTGACGGGCTCGGGAGTCGATGAGGCTTGGATGACCGGCGTTCAATTGGCGGAGGGTGTGATTGAACTGTTAAAAGCGAATCAACCGTTTACCCGCGAAAACCTTGAAAAGGCCTATGTCAAGCGCCGCCGGGCGAGTTGGGTGGAATCCGAAGCACGGATTGCCGAAAAAGCGCGCGACGGATTCCAGCACGGCTTTGTCGCCGGACTCATAGGCATGGGTCTTACGGGCATAACGCGGGGGATGCTGAACCTCGGATTCAAAATCAAGCGTCCTTACGAACACATCCCTTCGTTTGAGGAATACTATGAGAATAAAATTTCCAAGGATGAAATTGAGAAGATCCGCAAAGAATGTACGGTGGCCGGGCTTTCACTGCATGATGCCTTCATGGACCGGGTCGGCTGGCCCAGGATTCCTTATGACGGAAAACTCCTGATTTCTCATCAGGATGTTTTGCTTGTGGGAGGAAAGGTTCAGGCGCCTCCCGGCGGTTATGCCGATCATGTCCTCTTTTTAGATCCGGCCCTGTGTGAACACTGCGATACAAAAGTTTGCATTGAGCTGTGCTCGGGTCAGGCGATTACGACTAATCCGGAAGGCGGCGTGCCGCTTTTTGACCGGGAAAAATGCGTTTACTGCGGCGCGTGTATGTGGAATTGCGCCAAACCGCGCGGCGGGGATCCGGAACACGTGAATATCGAATTCCGGACCGGGTCGGGCGGTCTGCATTCCGCCGAAAATTAGCTCAAAAAAGTGTAGATAAAAATTTATTTTGTGGATATCATTTAACCTTTCGTAAAATCTTGGCAAAATCTCATGTTATTATCTTCATTTATTCAATTTCTTTTATTACGAAGCTTTAATACTTCAGTGTGATTTTAGTCCAAAGGTAATATTGCAGCCTTTTAA
>JAMWDC010000024.1:0-3893 GCA_023819025.1 Candidatus Omnitrophota bacterium
AAAGCGGCAAAGCTGCGGGACGAAGAGCGGCGTGCCAAAGAAGAACTCGCTCGCGTCAAGAAGAGTTGGAAGGAGTCCAAATCCGAAGTTGAAGTACAGGTGACGTGGGATGACATTGCCGTCGTAGTTTCAAAATGGACAGGTGTGCCGACGCAGCGGCTTGAGGAAAAGGAATCCTCCCGACTTTTACGGATGGAGGATGAACTACACCGGCGTATCATTGGACAGGCGGAGGCCGTCAAGGCCATTGCCAATGCGGTGCGTCGGGCACGATCCGGTCTCCGAAATCCCCGTCGCCCCATCGGCGCCTTTATCTTTCTTGGACCGACGGGTGTTGGGAAAACGCTTCTGGCGCGGGCACTCGCCGGTTTCATGTTCGGTGACGAGGAGGCAATTTTGGTGGTGGATTGTTCGGAATACGGTGAAAAATTTAACGTCTCCCGCCTGATGGGAGCGCCTCCGGGATATGTCGGATATGAAGAGGGCGGACAACTTACGGAAAGGGTCCGGAGGCGTCCTTATTCGGTGGTCCTCTTTGATGAAATTGAAAAGGCCCATCCGGATGTTTTTAATATTTTACTGCAGGTGATGGAAGAAGGCAGGCTGACGGATTCCTACGGTCGCAAGGTTGATTTTCGCAATACAATCCTCATCATGACTTCCAACGTCGGAGCCGATTTGATCCGGCGGCAAAGTACAATGGGATTTCAGGTGCAGACCGAGGATGCCGATTACGAGACGATTAAAACCAAGCTTTTGGATGAAGTCAAAAAATTGTTTCGCCCCGAATTTTTGAATCGCGTGGATGACATGATTGTTTTTCATCCGCTAAGCCGTCAGGATTTGGAGCAGATTATTGAGATTGAGCTCAAAGAGGTCAAAGACAGACTGAAGGATAAAAAGATGGAGATTGTGCTGTCGCCCGAGGTCATCAAATTCCTGATTGATAAGGGTTATGATCCCGTCTTCGGCGCTCGTCCGCTCAAACGGACACTTCAGCGTTATATCGAAAATGTACTTGCCGAAGAAATTCTATCTGGAAAATTTCAAGAAGGCGATAAAGTCCGGGCCGAGCTGCGGGGCGAAATCATTCAATTCGAAAAGTCTTCTTAATGCGTGTCCGTTGGAGTTTCATACTTCTAGTTGCAGTGGGTTTAGCGGGGGTAGGCGGAGGGTTCGCTTACGGGCTTTTTGCGAGGCATGTTCAGACGAACGATTTCCGAAGTTTTGCGGAATCCAAGGTGGGTGAATTTCTCAAAACGAAGGTCCGTATCGGGAAGATCCATCCTGCTTTTCTGAATCAAATTGCGTTGACCGAAATCCTGATTGGCGACAAGTCACTGGACGGTAAGTCCTATCTGGTCCGTATCGATAAGATTGTTTTTCGCTATGATCTTCTTCAGCTTCTCACTCAGAATTTCCGAGCGCCCAAAGATATTGTACTGGAGGCCCCCAAAATCCTGTTGGATCAGACGTTTCTGACCTTTCCAGAGATACCACGACAAATCACTCTTGGTTTTTTGCCTCATCTCATGGCGCGTCTCAAGGTTCAGGGTGGAGAGATTCACATTCCCATCAAGGACTTCGAGTCCTCCTTAACCTTCTCGAATATCCAAGGTTTCATGGAGTCTTCGGGGTACGAGCGGTTTCGAATGCGCTTCCGTTCACGCGTCGCGGGTCTTCTCGCGGGGAATATCGGAGTGAGCGGTTTGATGGATTTGTCCGGGAAAAATTACGAATTTCAACTTGAACTTGACTCGGTCAAGTTCGACAAGAAAGTCCCGCTTCCCTTCGATCGCCTCGGGGGCCGGATCCTGTGGAACCGTAGCGGTCTTTTCTTTGAGGATCTTCGAGGGGCCGTCCACGGTTGGCAGGTGCAGGTTCATGGTCAGGCGAGGAATTTGGGGCCGGAACCTGCGGTTTATCTGATTTTAAAAGTGGGGGGCCGTCCTGTTTTGGGAAGGATGGAACTTTCAGCGGATCTCAAATCCGGAGCCTTTGATCTGAAATTAAATCCAGTTTTTCAGCGAACACTGGCGGTTCAGGGAAAGATCCGCCGCGATCATTCCCGCTTTTTTTTCGATGCCTTAAGATCTGTTTCCGGTTATGAAGGTCAGGGAGAGCTTGATTTTCAATCGGGGGACTATGTCTTTAGTTTTGAACGAGAACGCGAACGGATAAAATTGCTTTCCAATCTGAAAGGATTCAATTTCAGCTTGCATGCGGAATTGGATCATATAAAATTTTACGGACTTGATATGGCATGTATTGCTCATATCCGGTTAACCCCCATCGCGATGCGTTGGGAGGCTCAAGATTGGAAATTCCGAGGAAGTTTTGAGACGGATTATTTTATTCTGGAGTACACCCCTTTGGATGATTTCCGGGGAGAGTTTGAGGTGGTTCCCTATGCTGTAAAGAATTTCCGGAGCACATGGGGAAAGGTTTTTCAAATGCATGCCGGGATATCCTATGAGGGCCAACCGCCGCAGGGGAAATTCGATTTAAGGGTCAACGGCTTTGATTTAGAAAATGTACGGGAATTTGCCGCCAAACCGCTTCCCCAAAATCTGGGTGGCTTGCTTGAGGGCAAGCTGAAAATGGAAGGCAGTCTCGAAAAGCCCGAAATCATCGGAACCTTTAGTGTCAAAAATGGTTTGCTCGGAAAACTGGCCTATGACCGGGGGATCATTCAGTTTCGGGGATTCATGCCTTATCTGGCACTTTACGATTCCCGGATCTTTAAAGGCAGATCCACCCTTTATCTGAAGGGGGCGTTGGATCTCAGTCTGGCGAATATGTTTCACGGCGTTACCATCGAAACTGCGGAAAAGTTCGTCATTTGGAAGGGATGGGAAGTGACTGCCAGTAACACCCGAGGGGATTTGGAGATTGATCCTCGTTTGGCGAAGTTACCGATCCTGGCAGTCGAAAAGCGCGAGGGACAAGGGGATGAAGGCTTGGTGGATAACGGAGAGCCTCGGGAAAATAAATATGTGGGCATCGGTACGAAGATAAAATTTTAGGCGTCACAAACAGGAGAAAGGTATAAAAACGAAGTCTATTCGAGGCATGAACGGCCTGGAGGGGTTGAACGGTTCTGAAAGGAGAACATGACAAGCCGTATTATACGACAACTAACGTTGAGAAAATGGATGCCCTTTCGGGAATGGCTTAAGGGACTCGGCAGTTTCATGCTTCAGGTGTTTTACCATGGAGGCGGGATTACCCTTCTTGTCAAGGACAGCCTCTACATTTTGTGCACCACGAAGCTTCGGTGGAATGCCACTGTCGAACAAATGAACAAAATCGGGGTGACTTCGCTTCCGCTTGTTTTCTTGACGGCGCTTTTTACGGGAATGGTGTTGTCGTTTCAGTCCGCCTATCAGTTGCGTTTATTTGCGGCACAGCAGTTTACCTCGGATCTCGTCGCCCTTTCAATGACGCGTGAATTGGGGCCTGTTCTTACGGCCATGGTCGTTGCGGGGCGTGTTGGCGCCTCCATCGCTGCGGAGATTGGGACGATGAAGGTAACCGAACAGATCGACGCCCTGCGATCCTTGGCGGTCAATCCGATCCGTTATCTGGTGGTTCCCCGTTTTGTCGCCGCTTTTTTGATGCTTTTCGTCCTGACAATTTACGCGGATTGGATTGGGATGTTGGGCGGTTATCTCATCTCGGTCTTTAAATTAGGGATCAGTTCTTCTCAGTACATTAAACGGAGCATGGATGTCCTGATGATCAAGGATGTTATGACAGGGCTCATTAAGGCCTTTTTCTTCGGGGGGATTATTTCGATCGTCGGTTGTTATTTCGGTTTCAACGCCCAAGGGGGAGCGGAAGGTGTGGGTCGTGCCACCACCATGGCGGTGGTTGTCGCGTTGATCATGATC
>JAMWDC010000024.1:3903-12606 GCA_023819025.1 Candidatus Omnitrophota bacterium
TTTACTTCTTTTAAACAATAGGCGAGCCCTGCAGGGGACTCTGTGATCCAGATTGAAAATCTTTACCGGTCTTTCGGACAGAATCATGTCCTCCGCGGATTAAATCTCGAGATTCGAGACGGTGAAACGGTCGTGATCATTGGTCGGTCCGGATGCGGGAAAAGTGTTCTTTTAAAACATATCATGGGGATTCTTGAGCCCGACGAAGGGAGAATTTTGATTGACGGCGTCAATATTTTTTCTCTCACGAGCAGCGAACTGGATCGTTTCCGCATGAGGCTCGGTATGCTTTTTCAAGGGGCAGCATTATTTGATTCTCTGACCGTCAAAGAGAATGTGGGTTTCTCTCTTTATGAACACAGCGCGTATTCGAAGGAGTTTATCGAACGCCGGATATCCGAAAAATTGAGCCTCGTGGGGCTGTCAGGAGTCGAGGATCGGATGCCTTCCGAATTATCCGGAGGGATGAAAAAACGTGTCGGTCTCGCCCGTGCGATTTGTACAGAACCTCGGATTATTCTCTACGATGAGCCGACGACGGGATTGGATCCCATCAATGCGGATGCGATTAATGATTTAATTCTCCGTATGCAGGAGCGTCTGAAGATTACCTCCGTGGTGGTAACCCATGATATGAAAAGTGCTTACAAGGTTGCTAATCGCATTGCCATGCTTTATCAGGGGAAAATCATTGGAATCGGGACTCCGGAAGAAATAAAAAACATTCAAAATCCTATCATCCAACAATTTATTACCGGGTCCGCCCAGGGCCCCATTACCGATCGAAGCCTAGAATAGAGCGGAGCATTTATGAGAAAAGACAGGAATGAAATGGTCGTAGGGATATTTTCCATTTTTGGTTTTATTTTGCTAACCCTAATCGTTTTCTTCGTTAGCGGCGTTTATTTTTTCCGTCCGGGATACGCCGTAAATGTGATGTATGATTTCGTGAGTATCCTCGATAAGGGGGCCCCTGTTCGGATGGCCGGGGTGCGAGTTGGAGAGGTTAGTGAGGTGCGTTTGATACGAGAAGCCAATGGTAATACCCGTGTCCGGGTGAAACTTTTCATTGAAAAAGGAGTAGAAATCAGAGAAAATTACATATTTGCAGTCCAAGGGACACATATCTTAAGTGAGCCCCATATTGAGATTACACCGCAAGCCAGTAGTGCCAAATTGCTTCAGGACGGGTCGGTCGTCGAGGGCATGCCGTTGCTTCCGATCGAATCCCTGATTTATCGGGCTCACGGGGTAGGTGAAGAATTGGAAGCTTTGCTTAAGGCGTTGAGAGAAAATGTCGGAGAAAAGGGTGTCAAGGAGACAGTTCAAAATCTTAATTCATCGGCCGAATCTTTAAGCCATATTCTAAAAAGAATGGAACGGGGAGAAGGTACAGTCGGTCAATTGCTTGTGAAGGACGAATTGTATCAGGAAATGCGAGAAGTGATCGCGGAGATTAAAGCCCATCCCTGGCGTTTGCTTAAAAAAGATACGGGTCGAAAGAAGATTTTGTGGGTATTCTAATTCGATGAGGAACCATCCCTTGAGAAAAAAGAGGTGCTCGAACGGTCCCAAAGGTCGGACGGGCGGCGGTGGTTTCGCGTTCAAATTTTTTTTCAAGGCGCATCCTTTTCATTCATTGATTCGATTATTCTTTTTTAATCAAAAAAGGAGTGTTTACAATGATCCTGGTGATACGAATTTTGTTTATTGCAGGTTGTTCTCTTTTTGGGTATCTTTCTTCAAGTGGTTGGATTCGATTGTTCAATTTGCCCGAAGTGCCTCCGTTGATCGGTGCCGGTATTGGCTTTTTGATCGGCATCCTCATTATTTCAGTCGATATCTTCTTCAAGCAATATACCGTTCGTAATATCCTCGCGATCTTAATCGGTGTTGCCCTCGGATTGTTCATCCACAAGCTTTTTATGGCGGTGGTTTCTTATGCAGGCTTTCCCGAGGACGGGGAGCGTCAGTTCGGAATTGCGACGGCGATCATCTTTGCCTATCTCGGTATTGTGACCATTCTCCGGGGGCAAAACGAATTTACGATGATGATCCCCTTCGTGACCCTGGATACCAAAGGAAGCGGTGAAGAACTGATTCTATTGGATACGAGTGTGATCATTGACGGGCGCATTGCAGACATTTGCGAGACCCATTTTCTATCCGGGAAACTGGTCCTGCCGCGTTTTGTCTTGAAGGAATTGCAGTTAATTGCCGATTCCTCGGACCCCCTCAAGAGGAACCGCGGGCGGAGAGGCTTGGATGTTTTAAATCGGATCAAATCGAATCCGAATATCCAGGTCAAGATTAACGAAATGGATTTTCCGGAATTTTCGACCGTGGACGCAAAACTCGTAAAAATGGCGCAGGCACTCAACGCGAAGGTATTTACCAACGATTTCAATCTCAATAAAGTGGCCGAACTCCAGGGTGTGAAAGTTTTAAATATCAACGAACTGTCCAATGCCCTTAAGCCGATTGTTATGCCCGGCGAGGAAATGCAGGTCAAAATCCTCAAGGAAGGCAAGGAACACGAACAGGGCGTGGCTTATCTGGATGACGGGACCATGGTGGTAGTCGATAACGGTCGGAGACGCATTGGACAGACGCTCAACGTGACCATTACCAGTGTGTTGCAAACCCAGGCCGGTCGGATGATCTTTGCGAAACCGAGCGAAGAGGGAGAACGCGGTCAAGAGCAGTTTGATCGGGGGCGGGACCGCGGACGCGACCGCGATCGGAGTCGGGACCGCCATAACCGCCCGTACAATTTTCGTCCGCCCAATCATCAGCATAGTCAAAACCACAGCCAAAGCCAAAATCAACAGGCGCCTGGTGGAGAGATGCGTGGATGCGCACAACCCTGATTCTCGCAGCGGGAGGCCGCAGTTCTCGGTTTCGCAAAAGTTTAGAGGATAAAAAATCCAGGGAAATCCCCAAATTATCTTTACGCTCACTTCCTTCGAAGATTTTTCTTTCGTTAAACGGGAAACCCCTTTTAGAGCATTCTCTTGACGTATTTCGCCCATTTCGGAATATCCGGGAGATTTTTGTGGCTGTTCCTCCGGGTGAGGAAACACGGATGCAGGGTCGGATACGAGAGTTTAAGAAGTGTCCGGTCAAGATAGTTCGGGGCGGAAGGACGCGGGCTGAATCTGTCTGGAATGCTTTGCGAAAGTCGGATCCCAATAACGAGTGGGTGATGGTTCATGATGCCGCCCGCCCTTTGGTTTCAAGAGGTTCAATCCAAAAATTATTCCAATCCCGAAAGGGTGCGGATGGAGTAATATTGGCAGCCCCGGTGGTATCGACCGTCAAAGAGATAGGGGCCCAAGAATTTGTGACCCGAACAGTCGATCGGCAGATGCTCGTTGAGGCACAAACACCTCAGCTTGTGCGTCGTCAACTACTAATGAAAGCGTATCGGGAAAATCCTCGGGCTTTATCCGAAACGGATGAGTCGGCGCTGCTTGAGTCTGTCGGAGGCCGTGTGAAAGTTGTGATCCAGGAAGAGTGGAATCCCAAAGTGACAACGGTTAAGGATCTCGAACTGGCGGAGGCCTATCTGCGCCAAGGCAAGGGCATGATCGTACGCACGGGATTCGGACGGGACACACACCGTTTAGTTCCGGGGCGCAAATTTTGGATCGGTGGTATCGGCATTCCCTTTGAGAAAGGGCCGTTTGGACATTCTGATGGCGATACACTTTTGCATGCAATTTCGGATGGCATCCTCGGGGTTCTCGCCCAGGGAGATATTGGTGATTGGTTCTCGGACAAAGATCCCAACCTGAAGGATATTCGAAGTACGAAACTACTTCGAAAGATTTTGGCGAATGCGTCCAAGCAGGGGTGGAGTCTTTGTCATGTGGATACGGTGATTATACTTGAAAGACCCAAACTTGGTATCTTGAAGCTCCGGATAAAAAAGAAGTTAAGCCGGCTCTTGAATCTTCCGCCGGATTGCGTATCCATCAAGGCAAAAACTGCAGAAGGTTTGGGACCTGAAGGACAGGGGGATGCGATAACTTGTGAAGCCTTAGTCACGATGCGAAAGGAAGAGCGATGATACGGGTTCGTTTTGCTCCTTCTCCTACAGGTTACCTCCATCTTGGCAATATCCGCACGGCACTTTTTAATTATCTGTTTGCTAAAAGACAGGGAGGAAAATATATCCTAAGAATCGAAGATACAGATCGCGACCGCTCGGGTTTAGAATACGAACAAGCCCTGATGGATGATTTGCGATGGATGGGTTTGGAGTGGGATGAGGGGCCGGATGTGGGTGGCCCTTTTGGGCCTTACCGCCAGTCGGAACGGCTTCAGATTTATCAAGCGTGCGTGGATCAACTTCTGGCAGAAGGGAAGGCCTATGAGTGTTATGTCACGCCCGAGGAAGTGGAGGAGATGAAACACCTCGCAAAGGTTGAAAAACGTACTTTGCATTTTGACAATCGCGGGCGATATTTCACCAAAGAGGAAATCGAAAGAAGAAAATGCCGAGGGATCCGACCCACGGTCCGGTTCAAAATCGAAAAACCGTTGCTTAAGATACATGACCTCATCCGCGGTGAAGTTGCCTTCAATCTCGATGACATGGTTGGGGATTTTATCATCCGTCGGGCCGACGGTACGCCAACCTTTCATCTGGCCGTTTGTGTGGATGACGCCCTTATGCAGATCACCCACGTCATCCGCGGCGAGGATCATCTTTCAAATACCCCAAAGCATATTCTTTTACTGGAGGCCTTAGGATACCAACCCCCTCAATACGGACACCTTTCTCTTGTGCATGGACCGGGCGGTGAACCACTTTCGAAAAGGCTGGATTCCATTTCAGTCCGGTTTTTCCGGCAAAAGGGCTACCTCCCTCATGCCGTGGCCAATTATATCGCGCTTTTAGGCTGGTCGCCTGGTGATGACCGGGAAGTCATTCCATGGGAGGAACTCAAGGGGATGTTTGATTTGGCGCGTGTCAGTAAGTCCTCGTCATGTTACGATCCGCAGAAACTCGATTGGCTAAATGGGGAGCACCTCCGGCTACTTTCGGATAAGGAGTTTTCGGATTTCGCCATGAAATATCTTAAAAGTAAGGAGAAAATGGAAGATGAGGAAATGGTCTTGAAGATCCTTCCGGCTTTTAAAGATAATATCGAAAGGCTGGAACAGCTTGCGGAGAGGCTTCAATTTCTTAAGGAAGATTTTTCTTATGAAGAGGCCGCCTGGATCCGAAACGATGAATCGCGCGAACTCTTCGGACAGGCTATTTCCGTGCTGGATGAAATGCAAGTTGTCGGCAACGATTTTTATCAAAACTTTCTCGATCAACTCAAAAAACGGGTCAAGGCTAGAGGTAAGAATCTGATGCTGCCTTTAAGGCTCGCCGTGACGGGTAAAGTTCACGGACCGGAGCTCAAACGGATCATCCCAGTTTTGGTGATCGAGTTTCTCAGAAAAAGATTGCGGCGTGCTCTCCATGCCTGAAACAATTCGTTTTTTTAATACCCTGAGTGGGCAACTGGAAAATTTCATCCCCCTCTGCCCCGGCGAAGTCGGTATCTATACCTGCGGTCCGACGGTTTATGACTATGCCCATATCGGCAATTTTCGCGCTTTTGTCTTTGAGGATTTATTACGCCGTTTTCTGGAGTTTGCGGGATACACGACGCGGCACGTCATGAATATTACGGATGTCGATGACAAAACGATCTCGGGTGCGCCGCGGGAGGGTAAGACTCTCAACGAATTTACCGAATTCTACACCCGGGCATTTCTGGAAGATCTTAGAAAACTAAATATTCTTCCTGCAACCGTCGTGCCCCGTGCCACGGACGAAATTTACGGGGAAAACGGTATGATTGGGCTCATACAAACCCTGATCCGAAAGGGAATTGCGTATGAGAGCGAAGGTTCGGTTTATTACCGCATTGCGGCATTTCCCTATTACGGGATGCTTTCGAAGAAGAGGCTTAAGGAAAATATTCAAGGGGCGCGGGTGGATGTGGATGAGTATGAGAAGGAAGAGGGTGCTGATTTTGTCCTCTGGAAAAAAGCGAAGGAGGGAGAACCCTCGTGGGATTCCCCGTGGGGAAAGGGAAGGCCGGGGTGGCATATCGAATGCTCGGCCATGAGTTTGAAATACCTAGGGAAAACCTTTGATATTCATGCGGGTGGCGAGGATCTGATCTTTCCTCATCATGAGAATGAAATTGCCCAGTCCGAGGCGGCGACAGGGGTGCGGCCTTTTGTCCGCTTCTGGCTCCATTGCAAACACCTCCTCGTCAACGGTGAAAAGATGTCGAAATCCAAGGGAAATTTTTTCACCCTGCGGGATCTCTTATTAAAAGGTTATGATCCCATGGCACTTCGTTATGCCCTTCTTTCAGTTCATTACCGCACCCCGTTGAATTTTACCCTGGAGGGACTGAAGGAAGCTTCGGGGATTCTCAAAAAACTTGACGATTGCTATTATAAATGCCTCAGTCTGGAAGAAATCAGCAAAGCCGAACAGATTTCCTTGGGGACGGCAAATCGGCACGCGTGCCTGTGGGAGACTTTAAGTAGGATGACGACTGCCTTGGCGGATGATTTGAACATATCCGTCGCCCTCGCATCCATGTTAGAAGGTGTTAAAATGATCAACTCGTGGCTTGCGGATTACTCGATATCGGGCGACGATCTATCGGCGGCTCTCGATTATTTCAGGGAGGTGGACCGGCTGCTCGGTTTGGATGTCGCGGCGGACTCCAAGATTCCGACGGAGGTTACTCAAATTTGGTTCGAGCGCGTTTTTTTTCGTGGGCGTCAGGATTTTCGAACCAACAAAGGGCTTCAAAAAGAATCCGATAATTTACGCGCGAAACTTTACCACCTGGGATGGCTTGTTCACGATGGCCGACCCGGTGAGCCTTCAACGCTTAAGAAAAGAAGAAGGGTATGGGATACGGTATGAAGCGAGCCAAAGGTTATTTCATCGTCTTTGAAGGCGGGGAAGGGAGCGGTAAGAGTACACAGATCGAACGCGCGGCCCGTTATTTGAAACAAAAAGGTTTCCAGGTTCTTGTTCTGCGGGAGCCCGGTGGAACCCGAATCAGCGAGGCCATTCGCAACTTGATTTTAAACAGGTCCTTTCGGGAAATGACGCCGGAGACGGAACTTTTGCTTTATCTGGCCTCACGGGCCCAGGTGATCCGCGAAAAAATTGTGCCTGCACTTCGGCAGGGGAAAGTGGTGATTTGCGACCGGTTTGAGGATTCGACGCTAGCCTATCAGGGATTTGGGAGAAACATCTCCCTGCGCGTGATTGAAACAGTGAGCCGAAGGTTGGTACGTGGTTCACTGATTCCGGATTTGACCGTCCTGCTTGACATTTCGCCCCGTCACGGGATTCAACGGGGCGGCCGGATCGATCGAATGGAACGCCAAAGCTTGAGTTTTCATCAAAGAGTCAGACGGGGGTATCTGGTACTTGCTCGGCGGCAGCCTAAACGTTATGCGGTGATTGACGCTCGGCAAGATCAAAATACCGTGGCTCGAAAGATTAAGGAGAGACTGAATCGTGTCTTCGGTGTTTGAAGATCAATCATTTGCGGTCCGGCTCCTGACGGCCCATATCCGGCAAGGGCATATTGCCCACACCTATTTATTCAGCGGTACCGATCCTAAACAAAAACAAGTCATGGCCCGGGCTTTTGCGAGTGCGCTGAATTGTAAGGAGGATAAGGTATTCGAACCGTGTTCATGCCCGGCCTGTCATCGAATTGCCTCGGATTTACATCCTGATGTCCGCTGGCTGGGACTTGAGCCCCAAACGAAATCCATCAAAATCGATGAAATCCGTGACTTGAGGAATGTGGCCGCCTTAAAACCTTATGAGGGGAAATGGAAGGTGTTCATCGTCAACGGCGGCGATCGTTTGACGGAGGAAGCCCAGAATGCGCTTTTAAAAACGCTGGAGGAGCCGCCGGCGGAAACGGTCTTTTGTTTGTTGGTGGAAAATAAATCCCATCTTTTTGAGACCATCCGTTCGCGTTCGTTCGAAGTGCGATTGCGCCCGGTCCGTGCCGAGGGCATGGACAGTCAGTTCAGCGGGGATGAAATTCGCCGGGCCCTCCGTCAGGGCAACTGGGAAGATTTTTTCGCCGTTTATCAGACAGCACACCGGGAACAGATCAAAACGGTTCTGGACGCGTTGATGGGCTTCTTTAACAACCGCCTCAAGGATTCGTCTCTTCGTTCCGTAGAACAAGTAGCCATGATTAAGGCCTTTGACCGTCTTTGTGAGACCAAGGAGGCCTTGGAAGACAATGTGAATCAAAAATTAGCCTTATCCCGGCTTATTATGAAACTAAGAAATACAACGCCGGTTTCTATGCCGGGTCTTTTGGGAAAATCCAGGTCAGTCGAGTGAAGCCATGGGCCAGAAGAAATTTTATATTACCACACCCCTTTATTATGTGAATGCAAAACCGCACATCGGGCATGCGTATACCAATGTTCTCTGCGATACCTTCGCCCGATACCACCGTTTCATCGGGGATCGCGTTTTTTTTATGACCGGTACGGATGAACATGGGACTAAGATCGAAAAGACCGCGCGGGATCAGAATAAGGAACCCGGGCTTTACGTGGATGAGATGGTGCCGCAGTTCAGGGGACTCTGGGAGGTTCTGGGGATTTCCTATGATTACTTTATCCGAA